>JAZUKC010000071.1:0-8509 GCA_045643065.1 Prevotella sp. | reverse complement strand
TCACGCGCACTCTCTCCCGAGCATCCCCAGGCAAAGGGTATGGCAGAGAACCCCGAGACTTTCTTCGCTCACCGCGAGAGCTGCAACCCTTACTACGAGGCAATCCCAGAAATCGTTGAGCAGTACATGGCTGAGGTCAGCAAGATTTGCGGCCGCGAGTACAAGCTCTTCTCATACTACGGCGCAGAAGACGCAGAGCGCGTAATCATCCTCATGGGTTCTGCCACCGAGGCAGCTCGCGAGGCTATCGACCACATGACCGCCAAGGGCGAGAAGGTGGGTATGGTCAGCGTACACCTCTACCGCCCATTCTCAGTAAAGCACCTGCTCGCTGCAGTGCCTAAGACCGCCAAGAAGATTGCAGTGCTCGACCGCACCAAGGAGCCAGGCGCCAACGCAGAGCCTCTCTACCTCGACGTTAAGGACGCATTCTACGGCACAGAGAACGCTCCTCTCATCGTTGGCGGCCGCTACGGTCTCGGTTCTTGCGACACCACTCCAACAATGATCATCTCAGTATTCGACAACCTCAACCTCCCACAGCCTAAGGACCACTTCACCCTCGGTATCGTTGACGACGTGACCTACGCATCGCTCCCACTCGAGAAGGAAATGGCTCTCGGCGGCGAAGGCATTTTCGAGGCTAAGTTCTTCGGCCTTGGCGCTGACGGTACCGTTGGTGCCAACAAGAATTCTGTCAAGATCATCGGCGACAACACCAACAAGTATTGCCAGGCATATTTCTCTTACGATTCTAAGAAGTCGGGCGGTTTCACCTGCTCTCACCTCCGCTTTGGCGACACCCCAATCCGCTCTACTTACCAGATTAAGACTCCTAATTTCGTGGCTTGCCACGTTCAGGCTTACCTCCGCATGTACGACGTACTCCGCGGCTTGCGCGACGGCGGCACATTCCTCCTCAATACAATCTGGGAGGGCGAAGAGCTCGTAAAGAATCTGCCAAACAACGTCAAGAAGTACTTTGCAGAGCACAATATCAACGTTTATTATATCAACGCCACCAAGATTGCACAGGAGATTGGCCTCGGCAACCGCACCAACACCATTCTCCAGTCAGCCTTCTTCCGCATCACCGAGGTAATTCCCGTTGACCTCGCCGTTGAGCAGATGAAGAAATTCATCGAGAAGTCTTATGGCAAGAAGGGTCAGGACATTGTAAACATGAACTACGCAGCCGTTGACCGCGGCGGCGAGTATCAGACTCTCGCTGTTGACCCAGCTTGGGCTCAGCTGCCAGAAGATGCTCCTATCGAGCGCGACGAACCAGCATTCATCACCAACCTCGTGCGTCCTATCAACGCTCAGAACGGTGACCTCCTCCCTGTATCAGCCTATAAGGGCATTGAAGATGGTACTTGGAAGCAGGGAACTGCTGCTTACGAGAAGCGCGGCGTGGCTGCCTTTGTTCCAGTATGGAAGGCAGACTTCTGCTCTCAGTGCAACAAGTGTTCATTCGTTTGTCCTCACGCTGCCATCCGCCCATTCGTTATGGACGAGGCCGAAAAGGCAGGCTTCGCTGGCGAGACCATCGAAATCAAGGCTCCTGCAGCTATCAAGGGCATGCAGTTCCGCATGCAGGTTGACGTGATGGACTGCCTCGGCTGCGGCAACTGTGTTGACGTCTGCCTCGGCAAGAAGGTTGACGGCCAGACCGTCAAGGCTCTCGAGATGGTACCACTCGCAGGCCAGGAGGCAGAGGATGCAAACTGGACATACTGCATGAAGAATGTTGCTTCTAAGCAGGATATGCTCGACTGCGCTTCTAATCCTCGCATGAGCCAGTTCGCTACCCCACTCTTCGAGTTCCCTGGCGCTTGCTCTGGTTGTGGTGAAACTCCATACGTTAAGCTCGTGAGCCAGCTCTTCGGCGACCACCAGATGATAGCCAATGCAACCGGCTGTTCTTCTATCTACTCAGGTTCAATCCCTTCTACTCCATACACCACCAATGCCAAGGGCCAGGGTCCTGCATGGGCTAACTCATTGTTTGAGGACTTCTGCGAGTTTGGTCTCGGTATGGTATTGGCCAACAAGAAGATGCGCGCTCGCATCACCGAGCTCCTCTCAGGCGCAATCGCTGCCGACGAGACTCCAGCCGAATTCAAGGCAGCCGCTCAGGAATGGATAGACGGCAAGGAGACCTATGAGGCTTCCAAGGCCGCTGCTGCCAAGCTCGTTCCTATGATTCAGGCCGCTGCTGCCAAGGGTTGCCCAACCTGCAAGCAGCTCGAGGAACTCTCACACTTCCTCACCAAGCGCAGCCAGTGGATCATCGGTGGTGACGGTGCTTCTTACGACATCGGCTACGGCGGTCTGGACCATGTCATCGCTTCCGGCGAAGATGTGAACATACTCGTCCTCGATACTGAGGTTTACTCAAATACCGGCGGTCAGTCGTCAAAGGCGACTCCTCTCGGTGCGATAGCACAGTTTGCCGCACAAGGTAAGCGCATCCGCAAGAAAGACCTTGGCATGATAGCCACTACATACGGGTACGTATATGTGGCACAGGTTGCCATGGGTGCAGACAACGCACAGACGCTGAAGGCTATCCGCGAAGCAGAGGCTTATCACGGACCATCAGTAATCATCGCTTATGCTCCATGTATCAACCATGGTCTGAAGATAAAGGGTGGCATGGGACGCAGTCAGGAAGAGGAACGCCGTGCTGTAGAATGTGGTTACTGGCATCTATGGAGATTCAATCCAGAACTGGCAGCAGAAGGCAAAAACCCATTCTCTCTCGACTCAAAAGAGCCTGAGTGGGATAAGTTCCAAGACTTCCTCATGGGCGAAGTTCGCTATCTGTCATTGAAGAAGGCAAAACCTGCCGAAGCAGACGAACTCTTCAAGGAAGCACAGAGAATGGCACATCTGCGTTACAATTCTTATGTCCGCAAATCAAATGAGGACTGGAGTGGTGATGCGGAACTGTAAACCATATAAAGTAATCAATCTACCCCTTTTTCGTGACGAGAGAGGGGTACTTACTTTTGCCGAAGCACAGACGATGATTCCTTTTGAAATCAAACGTCTGTTTTGGATTTATGGAATACCTGAAGGAAAAACACGCGCAGGACATGCTCACAAGACCTGTCAACAGGCAATAATACCGATACACGGAAGTTTTGACATCTTCATCACCAACGGCAAGTATGAGGAGACGATAACGATGAATGAGCCTAATGAGATTATTGCCATACCTGCCGGAGTTTGGTGCGAACTGAAAAACTTTTCAAAAGATGCAGTCGTATTAGTCGCCACATCGGAACACTTCGATGCTGATGACTATCTGCAACCGTACAACGAATTTCTGGAATTTATTGAGACATGCAAGTAGTACGATACACTCCTGAATGGGAAGAAGCATGGAATAATTTCATCGAAGAGAGCAAGAACGGCACATTCCTGCTTGACAGGAAATATATGGACTACCATAAGGACCGTTTCAAAGACTGCTCCCTCATCTTTTCTGAAGGCGACACCATAATGGGAGTGCTGCCTGCCAACTGGGCAGAAGAAGAAAAAACCGTTTATTCTCATCAAGGCCTGACATACGGAGGACTGATAATGAATCCGAAATGCACATCGGCACACGTCATGCAGATGATAAACGAAGCACTTGACTACTGCAAGAATACTCTCGGAGCAGAGAAGATGATATACAGAGCAGTGCCTATCATCTACCAGAAATATCCATCACAGGAAGACCTATATTATATATGGCAACACGGAGGTACTATCAAGCAGCGTCTGCTGTCGAGCAGCATACTGATGAAGCGGCCTCTGAAATTCCACCATTCACGTACGGCAGCCATCAACAAAGCCATACGCAATGAACTGTATGTAGAAAAGAATCTTGATCCACAGGACTTTTGGGTGGTACTGGAAGAGGTACTGAAAGAACACTATTCAGCAAAACCGGTACACACCTTGCAGGAGATAACGACACTTATGGAGAGTTTTCCACGGGAGATACAGTTGTTTACCGTAAAGAAGGACAAGAGGGTAATAGCAGGAACAATACTGTACGTCACCCCTCAAGTGGTGCATACTCAATATATCGCATCCAATACCGAAGGGCGTAACAACGGAGCATTAGACCTGCTGTTCAAATATCTCATACAGGAGAAGTTCAAGCACATACCATTCTTCGATTTCGGTACGAGCAACGAAGATGCCGGTCACTCTATAAATGCCGGACTCATAGCACAGAAAGAATACTACGGAGGTCGTGGTATCGTTTATGACACCTACGAAATCAACATGCCATGAGCTTCACTCGAGACTACTCACGCTCGGCATAGTCAATGCACACATTACTCTGTAACTCGCTTAATCGCAGCCTTAAAACTCATGTCAAGTCCTTTGACACTATGAGTCAAAGCACCTACACTAATAAAATCAACACCGCACTCTGCGTATGAACGGATTGTATCGAAGGTAATGCCGCCTGACGACTCTGTTTCAAACCTATGGTTGATAATCTCAACAGCCTTTCTGGTATCTGAAACAGAGAAATTGTCGAGCATGATACGGTCAATACCACCATGCTGCAGTACACGTTCCAGTTCGTCAAAACTACGTACCTCTATCTCAATCTTCAAATCAAGCCCCTTTTGTTTCAGATAGTCGTGGCAACGGTCTATGGCATTTTCTATGCCGCCTGCAAAATCCACATGATTATCCTTGAGCAGAACCATGTCGAACAATCCTATACGATGATTTACACCACCTCCTATCTTCACGGCAGCCTTTTCGAGCATACGCATCCCCGGAGTGGTCTTACGTGTATCCAACACCTTTGCACCCGTTCCCTCCAAAAGCGAAACATATTTATGAGTCATAGTGGCGATGCCACTCATACGCTGCATGATATTGAGCATAGTGCGTTCTGTCTGTAACAGACTGCGTATGCTGCCCTCAACAATAAAAGCCACATCACCCTTGCGTACAGCAGTACCATCGTGGATGAACACCGTCATCTTCAAGGCAGGGTCGAAGAAACGGAACACCTCACGTGCCACTTCAACACCTGCGAGAATACCGTCTTCCTTGACTATCAACTGACTTTTTCCCACTGCATCCTCTGGAATACAGCACAGTGTCGTATGGTCACCATCACCGACATCCTCAGCAAAACTGAGAGCGATGAGCCTATTGTTAAGTTCTTCTACAGACAGCATTATTTATCAGAAATAAAAACCTGCACCTATCTTCAGACCTATCTTGGAATAGTCAGAATGATTCTTGAAACTCTGGTCGTAGTATATGGCTGGCTCTATCGTAATATAATGATTCAGATAGAAAGCGTATCCCACCTCTATTCCCGGCAAGAAATCATCATAACTGGAACCTGCATGCTTGTATTTCACACCGGCAGCAAGATAGATGCCATTCTGACTAATGTAATAACGTCCCTGAGCACCGAGAGTAAAGACAGAAGAATTATCACCGCCATTATCATATTCTATCAAGCCATTGGCAGAAACCTTGTCCATGAAGAAATATCCACCCATTGCCTCCATTCCGAAGTGGAATTTCTCTGCTCCACTATAGGAAAGGTCAAGACCAGACAAAGATAAGTTTGCATACTTCGTTCCCTTTGTAAACTGTGCAAAAGCAACTGTTGCAATAAAGATTGCTGCGATTGTAAAAAATACTCTTTTCATATATAAATGCTATTGTAAATAGTTTCTAATTTGCCTTTTTATATTTCTTGTTCCTGACGAGAATCACCCAAGCCTCAAACGCAACGAATGCTATAAAGGTGATACTTCCTCCTATGATGTAGCCTACTACTGGTTCCAGCTCAAAACCTTCTCCTGCAACCATGATATACGTTGAACAGATGAATGTCATGAATATTGCCGGATATAGACACAAGTTGTATGGTTTGCAACGACGTGATTGTGCAATAGCCATCGTCCACAAGACAATGCAAGCCAACGACTGGTTTGTCCATGCAAAATAACGCCACAGTTTTTCAAAGTCCATGAAGAACAACATGATTGCTATTGAGAAAAGCGGTAATGCAAGCAACAGGCGTTTCGCTATTTTGTCTTGCTTCAAATGCAGGAAGTCACTTGCGATGAGTCGTGCGCTGCGGAATGCCGTATCACCACTCGTGATAGGCGCAATGGCAACACCCAAAACAGCCAAGACTGCACCGAGTTTGCCCAACCATGAGTTGCATAATGCATATACCAAATTTGCCGGATTGCCATTCATGTAGTTCATCAACTTCTCATACGGAGTGGCACCATCAACGCCCAGCGAATCAGCGAACTTGATAGCACCTGCTGCCCAAATCAGCGCAACGATACCCTCTGTAATCATAGCCCCATAGAAGACGATGCGACCGTATTTCTCATTTTTCAAGCATCGTGCCATAAGTGGTGTTTGCGTTGAATGGAAACCGCTGACTGCACCACAGGCAATGGTGATGAACAGACATGGCAAGAGTGGTGTTCCCTTCGGGTGATGATTGGTGAAAGCCTCTGTCACCTCAGGTATAGTACCCGGCTGAATACAAATACCCACAACGACACCTATTGCCATGAACAGCAATACTGCACCGAAAAGAGGATATAAATTTCCTATTAACTTATCTACTGGCAATAATGTTGCCAAAATATAATAAATAAGAATTAACAACAACCAAAATATCGGACCGCCCCAGAAACCATTTGTTGGAGTCAAGACAGCGATAAGGTCTGCCGGTGTACGTACAAAAACCACTCCCACAAGCACCAACAGCACAAGGGAAAAGACACGCATAATATGGCGCATGCCAATGCCAAGTTCTTCTCCGACAATTTCCGGAATACTCAAGCCGTTGCGGCGAATGGAGTACATACCACTGAAATAATCATGTGTCGCACCTATGAAAATGCAGCCGAAGACAATCCATAGGAAAGCGGCAGGACCGAACATTATTCCGAGAATGGCTCCGAAGATAGGACCTGTACCGGCGATATTCAAAAACTGTATCAAATACACTTTCCATGTAGGCATTGGAATATAATCCACGCCATCAGAAAGAGTGTATGCGGGAGTCTTTATCTCTGGTTTGACACCCATCCTCTTATCCACGACCTTGCCGTAAATCAGATAACCAACAATCAGCAAAACTAAACCTACTATAAATGAAATCATAACTGTTTTTATATATTCTCGTTGCGAAGGTACAACAAACCATAGACAGAAACAAAAAATAATATGATTATTTAGAATTTTTCCTGTTATTTTTCCTACCTTTGTATTCAATAAAAATGAAACGACATTACATTCCATTACATACATTCATTCTGACAATCCTGTTTGTTCTTGAGCCAGTATGCGCACGAGGACAATCGCCATTCACATTTGGTGAGAAATTTCCGAAACATGAAGTCCGTGCCGTATGGATTACTACGATAGGAGGTCTTGACTGGCCAGACAACTATGCACAGAGTGCATATTCCGCAAAACGTCAGAAAAGAGATTTCATCAAAATCCTAAACAGGTTGCAAGATGCAAATATAAATACTGTACTTCTGCAGACACGAGTACGAGGGACTACAATCTATCCGTCACTCATCGAGCCTTGGGACGGTTGCATGAGTGGATTTCCCGGAGTATCACCCGGCTACGACCCATTACTGTTTGCCATTGAAGAATGCCACAAACGCGGTATGGAGTTGCATGCATGGATAGTGTGTATGCCTCTCGGAGAAATACAGAGGACAGGATACAGACATCTCAGACGTATTCATCCCGAGCTATGCACCACAATAAAGTCACACGGTTTCATGCGTCCCGAACAACCGGGCACTGCAACATATCTCGCATCTCTTTGCTGTGAGATAGTACGCAACTACGACATTGACGGTATTCATCTCGACTACATACGCTACCCAGAAGAAAAACGCATGGCAGGACCTTCCGACTGGAAAAGACACAACATAACACGCATTGTCGAGACCGTCAGTAAAAATGTCAAAGACATCAAGCCGTGGGTAAAGATGAGTTGTTCACCAATAGGCAAATACCGTTCCGTAAGCCGTTATGACAGTCATGGATGGAATGCGTATGACGTTGTCTATCAAGATGCGCAGGGATGGTTGCGTGACGGACTCATGGACGCACTATTCCCTATGATGTACTTCAAAGGCAACAACTTTTATCCTTTTGCTGCTGACTGGAAGGAAAACTCCTACGGAAAGATTGTTGCACCGGGACTTGCCGCATATTTCATGAGTAGGAAAGAAAAGAACTGGCCACTGTCAACGATAACGACAGAGATGAACGTACTGCGCTCTTTCGGCATGGGACACAGTTTCTTCCGTTGTCGCCATTTCATAAATGACCTGAAAGGCATATACAACAGCACACGGTACGATATAGACCTATGCCCTGCACTCATTCCTCCTATGACATGGATGGAACGTACAGCACCGTCTGCACCAAAGGTTTTCATGAAAGAATACAACGGTACACAGATGCT
>JAZUKC010000070.1:0-16466 GCA_045643065.1 Prevotella sp. | reverse complement strand
ATTTTTCACACACAAAGTTACAAAAAATATCGCATTCCTGCAACTTTATTATGTTATATAATGTATTGATATACAGATATATAGTTAATTATTTTTAATACAAAAACGGACATTTTCTTGCCACTAAATTGACGCAGAACCAAAAAGTGGCAAATGCAAAACCTGGTGCTCAGGCGTTGCATTTGCCACTCTATGTGTATTGTCTGATGTCTTTGTCGCGAAGATTACATAGTGTAGTTGAAGCCAAGGCTCCAGTATTCCTTCATCTGGAAGTAACCGTACTTGTCGTTTCGCTTAGACACAGAATCGTCGAAACGTGGGTAGAGGAACACCTTTGTAGAGATGTACTTAGAGAGCTGGAGTGTGAAAGTGTTTTCCCATTCCACCTCGGTTCTGTGGTATGTGGTGTACGCATAGAGGCGAGTTTGCCACTTAACAACGTCAGAGAACTTCCATGTCAAGTCTGCTGTGAAGGTCGAACCGAAGTCCCACTTGGCGTGACGACCTTCTGCATAGCCTGCTGCACTTGCCAGATTCAGGCGGTTGTAGTACTTATAGTTGGCAGCGAGAGGAGAGATGTTGACCGTACCAGTCAGCTTCTTGTTGCACCATTCAGCCTTGTAATCCATACCGAGAGATAGGTTGAGCTTGAATGGAGACATGAAGTCGCTATAGACCTTAGGGTCGTTGCTCTTGTAACCATGTGTGAACTGAGTCTCAGCAAGCATCTGGAGAGTATAGTACCACTTCTTGGTTGCCTGAACACCGAGCTTAGATGTGAGACGGATAAGGTCTTCTGAACTCTTGAAACTACGGATGGTATCGCCCTGAGACGACTGCATTCCGAGTTTCATCTCTAGTTTGTTGTCAAACTTAATCTTATCCTTATCGTTGTAGTTCAGCTGGAGCGTTGCTGCGCCAATCATGGCATAGTTTGACTCGCCGCCTTTATACCAGTTGTCAGAGACATAGTTCTGGAGGAACTGGAGTGAGTAATCGCCTGCAAAAGTCCAGAAGTTAGGCTTGACTTGGACAAGGTCAACTGGTGCTGCTACGGTTATATCGTCGCCCTTTGGCTCAGCTTCTTTCTCTGCTTGCTTAGTGAAGTTAACATCCTGTTTTACAGGTTCGTTAGGCACGAATGCTATACCACCACTTTGATTTATTCTTCTCTGCGAATCCTTTACCAGGTCAGGACGCTTGACATACATTCTTGCCATCGCCATATCGTATCCATCCTGTATCTCGTTTGACTCTGACGCACCAAACGAACGGCTCGTTACGGCATTGAAATAAGTAAGAGGTGTTATCATCGAATAACTCTCTGGTCGCTTGCGGTCAAGGCTTGTCGTCTGGCCGTCATCAGCGGATAGCTCGCTGCCAAGCTGCTTGCGGAGATTTGATATTGAGTCGCTGTAAGATCTTACCAGCGTTGTTGCCGAGTGGCGGAATGCTCCCAGACGGCTGTTTCGTGTTTGGGCATTGGTGTAAGAAGCAGCAATTAGCACTGCGATTGAGATAAAGATTCTTTTGTTCATTTTATATTTGTTTTGATGTTCAGAATTGTGCCATAAATGAAGACACAAAGTTGAATAATGTGAAATTTGCCTACAAAGATAATTATAAAATTAAAAAAAATCATTATATTTGATGTTTTTTTTGGTTAAAATGTAAAAATGTTGTATTTTTGCATGTAATTTTTAAATTGGTATCGTATATTACGCCGATTTATAGCGTTAGAATAATAAAAAATAAAAAAATATAAATGGATAAAAACAGTATTACAGGCTTTGTGCTCATTGCACTACTTTTGATTGGTTTTGGCTGGTATAATCAGCCATCAGAGGAACAGATTCGTGAAGCTGCACGACAGGATTCTATCGCAGCAGTAGCACAGCAGAAAGCCGCAGAACAGCAGAAAGCTGCCGAGATTCAGGCAGCGCAGAAAGCAAAGGAAAGACAAAACGACACTACTTCGGTATTCTACAGCGCACTCTCTGGACAGAACAAGCAGGTCGTAATGAAGAATGACAAACTCGAACTTACAGTTTCTACTAAGGGTGGTACTGTAACGAAGGCTGTCGTAAAGAACTATAAGGACAAGGACGGAAACAAAGATGTAACCTTGTTCGACGGCAATGACCAGCAGCTTAAGTTCATGTTTGCTGGCAAGACAGAGAACATTTCGACTGCCGATCTCTACTTTACTCCAAGTCAGCAGACGGATTCAACACTCGTTCTGACTGCAGGAAATGGTGCAGGCAAGCAGGTTGTGCTTAGCTATCAGCTGGGTAAGGACTACATGCTCCATGCTCAGGTGAAGGTAGAAGGCATGGCAGGAATGTTCGCTCCTGACTGTAAGTCGATGGACATAGAATGGAGTGACCGCTGCCGTCAGCAGGAAAAGGGTTTCACTTTTGAGAATCGCTACGCCACACTTACATGGCATGAAGTGGAAGGTGGTACTGACTATCTGAGTGAAACATCTGAAAAGGTTGACGAACCTATTGAAGAAGCCATTGACTGGGTAGCATTCAAGAACCAGTTCTTCTCTGCTGTGATGATCAGTAAGGATAACTATGAGCAGAATGCCCTTGTAACAAGCAAGCCTCAGAAGAAGGATTCGGGATATCTCAAGGACTATACAGCACGACTAAAGACTGCATTTGACCCAACAGGTGCTAAGGCTTCAGAGTTTGAGTTCTATTTCGGTCCTAACGACTTCCGTCTGCTTCAGGACGTGGAAGAAGAGTCAAACTTCGGAAAGAAACTGCAGCTCGAGAAGCTCGTTTACTTAGGATGGTGGGGCTTCGCCTTCATCAACCGTTGGTTTACACTCTACATCTTCGAGTTCCTTCGTGCTCTCGCTATCCCAATGGGTATCGTGCTTATCCTCATTACCCTGATTCTTAAGGTTCTGACCTTCCCAATGGTGAAGAAGAGTTACATGTCTTCAGCAAAGATGCGTGTGCTTCGTCCGAAGATAGAAGAACTCACAAAGAAGTACGATAAGCCTGAGGATGCCATGAAGAAGCAGCAGGAGACGATGATGATATACAGCAAGTATGGCGTTTCTCCTATGTCAGGCTGTCTGCCAATGCTCATTCAGATGCCTATCTGGATTGCTATGTTCAACTTCGTGCCTAATGCAATCCAGCTTCGTGGTGAGTCGTTCATGTGGATTGATGACCTTTCTACCTACGACCCAATAATAGAGTGGGGTAGTAACATCTGGCTCATCGGCGACCACCTCTCTCTTACCTGTATTCTCTTCTGTGCTTCAAACCTTATTTATTCTTGGTTTACCATGCAGCAACAGAAGGATCAGATGGTTGGCACTCCTGAGCAACAGCAGTCGATGAAGATGATGCAGTGGATGATGTTTGCTATGCCTCTGATGTTCTTCTTCATGTTCAACGACTACTCAGCAGGTCTTAACTTCTATTACTTCATCTCTCTTATGTGCTCGGCTATCATCATGTTTGCCCTGAGAAAGACAACCAACGATGAGAAACTTCTTGCTATTCTTGAGAAGAAACGCGAGGAGAACGAGAAGAATCCTAAGAAGGCAACAGGCATGTATGCTCGTCTTGAGCAGATGCAGCGCCAGCAGGAGGAGATGGAACGTAAACGTCAGGAACTTAGAAACAAAAGATTAGGAAGATGATAAAGACAATCATTACAGCCGCATTAATTATAATGTCAGCATCAACAATATCTGCCGGAACGATTGGCAAGACAGATGCCAAGACTCTTGGCACAAAGGTTATGACTCCAGAAACCTTATGGGCAATGGGACGTGTGTCTGCTTCTGCACCATCGCCTGATGGTAAGCATGTGGTTTATCAGGTGGGTTATTATTCTGTAAAGGAAAACAAGAGCCATCATGTCCTATATATTATAAATAAGGAGGGCGGTGCTGCTACTCTTCTTACTAAGGGTGACGGAAACGAAACCGACCCTGCATGGATTGATGGAGGTAAGCGTATCGCGTTCCTCTCTGCTAAGAGTGGCTCTATGCAGGTATGGTCTATGTGTCCTGATGGCACGGATCGTCAGCAGATGACGCACGACAAGAGCGACATTGAGGGCTTCAAGTTCTCGCCAGATGGTAAGAAGGTTATTCTTATCAAGTCGTTGCCATACAACGATATTATCCAGCCTAAGCATGAAGACCTGCCAAAGGCTACCGGTCGTGTTATCACCGACTTGAACTATCGCCATTGGGATCATTATGTAGAAAGCATAATGCACCCATTCGTTGCTGACGTTGAAGGAATGAATATAAACGAGGGCAAGGACGTTATAGAGGGCGAACCATACGAGTGTCCTATGGCTCCGTTTGGTGGAGTAGAGCAGTTGGCATGGAGCATTGACTCTAAGTCGGTGGCATACACATGCCGCAAGAAGACAGGAGTTGACTATGCTATCTCTACTGATTCAGACATCTTCTTATATGATGTTGCTACTGGCGTAACAAAGAACCTTTGTAAGTCGGCAGATTTCAAGCAACCTAAGGTAGATGCAACAAAGACAATGAAGACTCAGGAAGTCAATTCAGAGGCTTATGATAATGAGAACATGGGTTATGATGTTAATCCAAAGTTCTCGCCTGATGGTCAGTATGTTGCATGGCAGTCAATGAAGCGCGATGGTTATGAATCTGATCGCAACCGTCTCTGTGTTTATAATCTGTCAACAGGTGCTAAGACGTATGTGACAGAAGAATTTGACTCGAATGTAGATGACTACTGCTGGAGCACAGATTCGCGCACTCTTTATTTTATAGGTGTATGGCACGCATGTGCCAATCTTTATAAGACAAACCTCAGTGGTAAGGTCGTAAAGCTTACAGATGACGAGATGGACTTCGGTTCTATTCAGCTTATCACTAACGGCAAGAAGAATGCTGCACCTGAACTCCTTATGTCACGTCACAGCATCTCTCAGGCAGACGAACTCTATGTGGTAATACCGGGCAAGGACATTAAGACAACGAAGATCTGCCAGCTGACCAATGAGAATACGGACTTCTATCAGCAACTCGAGTTTGGTAAGGTTGAGGCACGCTGGTCGAAGACAACAGATGACAAGGATCTCCTATCGTGGGTAATTCTTCCACCAAACTTTGATCCTAACAAGAAGTACCCAACGCTGCTCTTCTGCGAGGGTGGTCCACAGAGTCCTGTAAGTCAGTTCTGGTCATACCGCTGGAACTTCCAGATTATGGCAGCTAATGGTTACGTTATCATTGCACCTAACCGTCGCGGTCTTCCTGGCTTTGGCTCAGAATGGTGTGAAGAGATTTCTGGCGACTGGACAGGACAGTGTATGAACGATTATCTCACAGCTATAGACGATGCATGTACATTGCCATTCGTTGATAAGGATCGTCTCGGTTGTGTAGGTGCTTCGTTTGGTGGTTTCTCTGTTTATTATCTTGCTGGTCATCACGATAAGCGCTTCAAGGCATTCATTTCGCATGACGGTGCTTTCAATCTTGAATCAATGTACACAGATACAGAGGAGGCATGGTTCTCTAACTGGGAGTATGATGATGCATACTGGAACAAGGACCAGACAGCTAACGCAAAGCGCACATACGAGAATAGTCCACATAAGTTTGTTGATAAGTGGGACACTCCAATCCTTTGCATACACGGAGAGTTAGATTATCGCATCAATGCCAATCAAGGCTTCGGTGCCTTCAATGCAGCACGTATGCGTGGCATCCCAGCAGAGCTTCTCATCTTCCCTGATGAGAACCATTGGGTATTGAAACCACAGAACGGTGTATTATGGCAGCGCACATTCTTCTCTTGGCTGGATAAGTGGCTGAAGACCAATTGAGAATTGAAAATTGAGAATTGAAAATTCGAATGGTCGAAACACCGAAACATCGAATTCCCGAAACATCGAAAACAAAAACAAAACATTATGGCAAAAGATAACAATATAGAAGTTGAAAAGAAGGAAAGCTTGAACTTCATCGAGCAGATAGTAAAGAAAGACCTTGAGGAGGGTAAGAACGGTGGACGTCTGCAGACACGTTTCCCACCGGAGCCTAATGGCTATCTGCACATCGGTCATGCTAAGGCTATCGCTATAGACTTTGGTGTGGCAGAGAAGTATGGTGGTGTATGTAACCTCCGTATGGATGACACTAACCCTCAGAAGGAAGACATTGAATACGTCAACGCAATAAAGCGCGATATTGAGTGGCTTGGCTTCAAGTGGGGCAAGATTGTCTATGCCAGCGACTACTTCCAGGATCTCTGGGACTTCGCCGTATGGTGCATCAAGACTGGTCGTGCATACGTTGACGAACAGTCGGCAGAGGTCATCGCACAGCAGAAAGGTACACCAACACAGGCTGGTACCAACTCGCCTTATCGTGACCGCCCTGTAGAGGAATCATTAGCTCTCTTTGAGGAGATGAATAGCGGCAATATGGAACCTGGCAAGATGGTGCTCCGTGCAAAGATTGATATGGCTTCGCCTAACATGCACTTCCGTGATCCGTTCATGTACCGTGTGCTGAACATGGAGCACTGGCGCACCGGCAACAAGTGGAATGCATACCCTATGTATGACTTTACACATGGTCAGAGTGATTATCTCGAAGGTGTTACGCACTCTATCTGTACACTTGAGTTCGTACCACATCATGAACTATACGACCTGTTCGTTACATGGATGAAGATGTGGCGTGCTGAGGTTCAGAAGACAACAGTTGAGTGTGATGTGCCTATTGAGGGCGATATCGAAGACAACCGTCCTCGCCAGTTTGAGTTCAATAAACTGAATCTCAACTACACTCTCATGTCTAAGCGTAACCTCCTCATCCTTACAAAGGAAGGCGTATGTGACGGATGGGATGATCCACGTATGCCTACTATCTGTGGCATCCGCCGCCGTGGTTACTCACCAGAGTCAATCCTTAAGTTCATTGACTCTATTGGTTACACCACATTTGATGCTCTCAACGATATCAAACTCATGGAGGCAGCAGCACGTGCCGACCTCAACGAACGCGCTACTCGCGTCTCTTGTGTGCTCGACCCTGTTAAGGTCATCATAGAGAATTATCCAGAGGGACAGACAGAAGAACTTGAAGTTGTCAACAATCCAGAACTGAAGGATGCTGAGGGCAACGTGATAATGGAGGGCAACACCCATACCATTACCTTCTCACGTGAGATATACATTGAGCGTGATGACTTTAAGAAGGAGGCAGACAAGAAGTTCTTCCGTATGTATCCAGGCAAGGAGACACGTCTTAAGGGCGCTTATATCCTTGACTGCAAGAGTTTCAAGGAAGACGAGAATGGCAATGTTACCGAGATTATCTGTACTTATGATCCTAACTCAAAGGCAGGTACTGAAGGTGCTAATCGCAAGGTAAAGGGCACTATCCACTGGGTAAGCTGCGACCATTGTCTTAAGGCTGAGGTACGCAACTACGAATGTCTCTGGACATGCGAGAATCCACGTGATGCCATCAAGCAGTACGAGAAGGAGAATGGCGTTCGCGGCATTGATGCTATGCGTCCATTCATCAATCCTAATTCTCTTTCTGTAAATACTAAAGCAGTCATTGAGAAGTATGTTCAGGATCTTCCTGCACTCACTTATCTGCAGTTCAATCGTATCGGCTACTTCAATGTTGATACCGACTCTACAGCAGAGCATCTCGTGTTCAACTCAACCGTAGGACTTAAAGAGAACAAAGGCAAGTAATGACAGAAATCTTCAGTTTTCTCCTTGACCAACTCAGCTACCTCAACGTCTTCCTCCTGATGACTATTGAGAGTACGTTCATTCCATTTCCATCGGAAGTGGTTCTGCCACCAGCTGCATATCATGCACATGCTACTGGCGATCAGAACGTATTCCTCCTGATACTCGTAGCAACATTGGGAGCAGACATGGGTGCTACTATCAATTATGTCCTGTCTGTCTATCTCGGTCGCCCACTCGTTTATGCTTTTGCCAATAGCAAATGGGGACATCGCTGCTTGCTTAACGCAGAGAAGGTGGAGCGAAGCGAGAAATACTTTGATGAGCATGGCGTCTTTGCCACACTCACAGGTCGTCTCGTTCCAGTAGTGCGTCAGTTAATCTCTATTCCTGCTGGCTTGGCACGAATGAACTATCTGAAATTCATACTCTTCACCACCATCGGTGCAGGACTATGGAACTGTGTACTGGCAGGTATCGGCTGGTATCTTCAGACAGTTGTTCCTGAGGATAAACTCCTCGGTACAGTCAATGAGTACAGCCATATCATTTCAGGCGTAATTGTCTTGGTCTTGGCCATCGGTGTTGGATACGTTTTAATCAAGAAATACAAAAAATAATATATTCATATCAACTAAAACCTTATTAAATTATGGAAAATAATCTTTGTGGTCTTAATCCTAAAGACTTTCAGTCTGTTATCAACGGCAAAGAGACAGATTTGTACATTTTGCGTAACTCTCAAGGTTACGAAGTAGCAATATGCAACTACGGTGGTGCCATCGTAGGCTGTATGGTTCCTGATAAGGATGGCAATGTAGCCAACGTCATTGAGGGACACAAGAACATTGAGAGTCTTGCAAGCGGCAATGAGTGCTTCCTCTCTACACTCATCGGACGCTGGGGCAACCGTATCAAGGAAGGTAAGTTCACACTCGGTGGCAAAGAGTATCAGGTAGCACTCAATGATGGTCCTAACCATCTGCATGGTGGTCCTACAGGTTTCCATGCTCGTGTATGGGATGCTCAGCAGATGGGTGAGAATACACTTGCTCTCAAGTATGTCTCTGCTTATGGCGAAGAAGGCTTTACTGGTGAGGTGAAGATATTCGTGGAGTACACATGGACTGACGATAACGAACTTGTTATTGACTATCTTGCTACCACCAACAAGAAGACAATCATCAACCTTACCCATCACGCATTCTTTGCACTTGCAGGTACAGCCAACCCTACACCTTCGGTTTGTGACAACATTCTCGAGGTGAACGGCGACTTCTATCTCCCTACAGATGCAGTTGCCATCCCTACTGGTGAAATCCTCAAGGTTGAAGGCACTCCATTTGATTTCCGTACACCTAAGACCATCGGTGATGTTATTGATGCAGAAGACGAACAGATTCAGTTCGGACATGGCATTGACCATAACTTCGTACTCAATAAGCCAGAAGTTGGTGCACTCACTTTTGCTGCACGCGTGACAGATCCAAAGTCAGGACGTACTCTTGAGACCTACACAACAGAGCCTGGCCTTCAGGTTTACTCAGGCAACTTCCTTAATGGCTACGAGATTCAGAATGGTGCAACAGCACCACGCCGCTCAGCAATCTGTCTTGAGGCACAGCACTTCCCAGATTCACCAAACCGTCCATACTTCCCACCTGTAGTGCTTCGCCCTGGTGAGCGTTACACACAGAAGACTGTATATAAGTTCGGTACTATTTAGTTGTTTGGTGGTTTAGTCGTTTAGTGGTTTAGTTGTTTGATGGTAGCTATTGCTTAAAGCATTTAACTAAACCACCAAACCACTAAACCGCTAAACCACCAGACAACTAACTTCCCTAACCACAAAAAACAATGGATATAGAATACGTTAGAAGCCGCTTCGTTAAGCATTTTGACGGAAAGACCGGCAACATATACGCATCGCCTGGACGTATAAACCTCATAGGCGAACATACTGACTATAATGGTGGCTTCGTGTTCCCTGGTGCAGTCACTTGCGGAATCATGGCAGAAGTACGTCCTAATGATACCGATACTGTGATGTGCTATTCTATCGACCTTAAGGATCGTGTAGAGTTCAAGGTTACCGATACCGACGGACCACGTGCTACATGGGCACGCTTCATCTTTGGCATTGTCAAAGAGATGCAGAGTCTCGGTGTAGATGTAAAGGGATTCAATACTGCCTTCGCTGGCGATGTTCCTCTTGGATCTGGCATGTCGTCATCAGCAGCTCTTGAGTCATGCTTCGCTTTTGCACTGAATGACTTGTTCGGACAGAACAAGATTGATAAGTGGGATCTCGTACTTGCAGGACAGGCTACCGAACATAAATACATCGGTTGTAACTGTGGCATCATGGATCAGTTCGCAAGCGTCTTTGGTCAGAAAGGTAAACTGATGCGCCTTGACTGTAATACCCGTGAGTTCGAGTATTTCCCATTCGATCCACAAGGTTATAAACTCGTTCTCATAAACTCTTGTGTTAAGCATGAACTTGCAGGTTCTCCATATAATGACCGTCGCAGATCATGCGAGAACGTTGTTGCTGCTGTCAATGCTAAATATCCAGAGCGTCACGCTCAGACCTTACGCGACTGCTCTTGGGACGATCTTGAAGCCGTAAAGGATGATGTTAGCGCAGAGGATATCCAGCGTGCCACCTTCGTCCTTGGAGAGAAGGATCGTGTCCTTGCTGTATGCGATGCTCTCGGTAAGGGCGACTACGAGGAGGTTGGTAAGCAGATGTACCTAACTCATGCAGGACTCTCCAAAGACTATGAGGTCAGCTGCGAGGAACTTGACTATCTCAACGACATCGCCAAGGAATGTGGAGTCACCGGCTCACGCATAATGGGTGGCGGTTTTGGCGGCTGTACCATAAATCTTGTAAAGGATGAACTTTACGATTCGTTCATATCAACAGCCATCAATAAGTACAAGGAGAAGTTTAATATTGAGCCAAAGGTTATTGATGTAGTCATTGGCGATGGCTCTCGTCGTATTTGTTAAGTGAAATACGTCGGATGTTTTTTAACACTCAGTCACAGAGAACACAGGGTAAACTATTTTAATTAGGAATGAGGAATGAGGAATGAGTCTAAGCAGTATATCATTCCTCGCTCCTAATTCCTCACTCCTCACTCCTAATTCCTCTGTGTTCTCTTTCTGTTAAAAAGAACAAGGGACCTGAGTAGAAACCTCGGATTCGTAAATAATAAAGGAGAAAGATGATTTATGATAGGAAAATGCTTTGTTATGGTTACTTTTTTGATTAATTTGTGTTCGTTTTGGAAAAAATAGAGTAATTTTACAAACGATTAAGTTTCACAATGCAAAAATAAGAGCGTACAGAAGAATTACACTTAACAGATTATAGGAAAGATATAATTTAATTACTAAACGAAATATGAGAAGTAAAGTATTACTTTTAGTTGCTGCAATGGCTTTTTCATTTGCAAGCAATGTTGCAGACGCACGAACTTCAAACAATGACGATGCCGTTTCTGCTAAATCGAATAGTCTGCCAAGACTTTCTGCTGACGGAATGCAGATGTTGCTTAAGTGCGACACAGAAAGACTGACAGCACTCGTGGCTAATGGCGTAAAGGAACAGACACCACAGACACGCGAAATGGTTAATGCCGTTATCAACTACAACAAGGCACTCGCTGACAACGATGGTTTTGTCGCAGCGTATTGGGCAAGCATCATCACCTCATTGCTGCCTGGCGCAAATCCTGCAGAGATAACGGGATACATGGACAAAGTTCTTCCGCTTATTACCTACCTTATGAACAATCGTGTTGTACCTGAGATGGCAAAGGATCTTGACAAGTACACAGTTGACACCGTATGGCGTGCCCCTATCGACGAAATGTACTACGGTCTTGGCGATGAGCGCAATACCTATAATCCTAATGGCTTCTCTATAGAAGACATTCTTCGTCATAAGGTCTATGGTGCACGTCCTAAGCACAACCAGTCATATCTTTGGGGTATGGTGACAGTAGGCGATAAGGTCTATTGGTGTACCAATACCAACTACCTTTGTGTCGGTGGTGCATCGTCAGGCCTCGGTTCAGCCGTAAACCCTGGCGAAGACCTCTCGGCTGGCTATGAGACCAAGTGCTGGACATGTGAGTTCGAGAGCGGCATCTATGGTAAGACTGTTCATGCACAGATAGACCCTTCCTACGCTGAGTATAGTGACACCCGCATCCCACGCATCTATTGCTACGATACTAAGACAAAGGTTGTAGAGGATATTACCCCATCTGGTGGCGATTATAGTTACCGTCTTCAGGACTGTCAGGGATTGCGCTCGGCAGGCACACACAATGGTGTTGTCTTCTTCGGAGGTCCAAGCCTTTATGGTTCTTCGGCAGGTACAACGGTAGGTGCAAGCTTCTTTGCATACGATGCTGATAAGCAGGAGTTTATCGGATGTAGCGATATGAAGAATATCGAGGGTATGGAAGGCAATCAGATTACCGACATCCGTCGCTGGCTCTCTTACCGTGGTGTGCTCTATTGCGGTGTACGCGTTACCGATAGCAACGGCACAGACCGTGGCGCTATCCTTCGCTGGTATGGCGACAAGAAGAACCCATGGAAGTTCAAGATTGTTGGTTGGACACCTAACGAGGCGGCAGAACTTGAAGTATATAATGGTCGTATGTACGTTGGCGGATGGAATACACCTGCTCTGCCAGTGAGTGTTGTCGTTAAGGGACCTGTTATTCCTTTTAACGGACTCCAGCCTGTAGATATCAACGATCCAGAATGGCAGATTGTCTGGTCATACTCTTCTTACGACAAGAACTACCTTACCCAGAACACAACCTACACTGCTGGTCTTAAGACTTGGAAGGGTAAGCTCTATTGGGGCATGTTTGCTGCAGCATACACCATCCCAACACTTGCTGCTCAAATGGGTTACACCGACACTTCGTCACCAGAGGCACTCGCATTCTATCTTGGCAACCTCCGCCAGACCAGTTTCTGGCGTATTGATGAGAACGATAACATCGAGCTTCTCTATGGCGAAAGTCAGGTGCCTATGTGGAACAAACTGACTCAGTTCGATCAATATGGACGCCCTATAGGTCCTGATACATGGACATTCTACAAGAACCCATACACTCCAAAATTCGGTCGTGCTGGTTATGGCGAACTTTTCACCGCCTACAGTTGGACAATGGAGGAATATCATGGCGATCTCTACGTCGGCACTATGAATATGGCCAACCTTATCGGTGGTGTTGCCGGTGGTGACGAAGGAATATCGAGCATGGCACGTATGCTTCAGCTTATCAGCGGAACTACAGAAGACGACTACGGTTTTGAACTTCTTCGCTGGAAAGATCCAGAAAAGGCACCAGAGTACATTACGACAAACGGCTTTGGCAATGGTACAGCCTATGGCATCCGTAATTTTACAAAAGCAGGCGGCGATCTCTTCGTTGGTTCTGCTTCTCCTCTAAATCTTGAACTCTTCGGTGGCTGCCATCTCTTCAAGGTTAATGAGAAAGTGGATATCGCAACAGGTATCAATGAGGCAACGTCCAGTGAGTCTTCTGACATCCTTATGAAACGTGAGGCTGGTCAGATTACGTTTACCACCATCGCTGGTGATAACCTTGTCAGTGTGAAGATGTATGACGCTTCTGGTGTAGAACTCAAAAATGTAAAAGCAAACTCGCATGTTGCCGTTGTTCCAACATCAGACATCAATGCTGACATCATCGTCGTGAAGATTGTCTCTGAGAAGGGAGAATGGACAGCAAAAGTTCGCAATATCAAGTAAATTACAATACTGCTAAAACAAACGCCTGGGCCAAAGGATTGTTCCTTTGCTCAGGCGTTTTTTGTCCTCGTTGGGGTTTGTAATCTTCCAACCAAAACAGAGCGAAACTTGAAATGTTAAATATATGGTTGTTGGATGATGTAAATCATAAACTTATATAAAAAAGCATGTTTTCTGGTGAGTAAAGGGTGGCTATGTGAAATTATTTTATAATTTTGCAAACTGAATAATTGTGCACATGGCAAAAACAACTCTATTACACAGTTTAACATCTGGCACATGACTCTTGCGAATGACAACAGATAGAGTAAAAATCTGATTAACACTTTCGCCGACTAGTGTCGGCTACAAGTGATAAAAAATCACATTGCAGACGTATGAACATAAGCAAATACAGATACCCGGTAGATACTGATCAGTTCCAGAAAATAAGGGAACAAGGAATGTTATATGTTGACAAGACGGACATGATGTACGATCTTGCCGACAAGTATAGTTATGTGTTCCTGGCTCGTCCTCGCCGCTTTGGAAAATCTCTGCTCTGCAATACCTTCAAGGCATATTTCAAAGGGCAGAAGGAATTGTTTGAGGGCCTGAAGGTAATGGAGTTGGAGAAGAATTGGAAAACTTACCCTGTGCTTCATTTTGACATGAGTATGATGCGTAACTGTAGCAATATGGACGGATACCGCGAAGCTCTATCCGATATGCTTGGCAAATACGAAAAACTGTATGGTGCAGTAAAAGAGGCGGAAGAATTCGGCACGCGCTTCCATCAACTCCTTGGTCATATATATGAAACTCAGCAGCAAAAGGTGGTTGTCATTATTGACGAATACGATACGCCGATGATGCGCAATCTCTATAATGAAAAGGTTATAGATAATTTGCGTGACATGCTCCGTGGGTTCTATCAAACGGTAAAACTCGATGGCGAATACCTACGCTTTGTCTTCATCACAGGTGTAACAAAGTTTTCACAACTCAGTATTTTCTCAGAACTGAATAACCTGAAGCAGATTTCAATGCTAGATGAATATTCAGGTATCTGTGGCATCACGCAGGAGGAACTTTACACGACTCTTCGCCCATGCGTAGAGGAATATGCTCAGAACTTAGAGATTACAGTTGATGAGACATACGCTTTGCTCAAGAAAAACTATGACGGTTATCATTTTTCAAAGAATAGTAAAGATGTATATGCGCCATTCAGTTTGTTGAATGCTCTTAATGACAATGACATAACTCACTATTGGTTTGACAATGCGACATCAAGCTCATTACTAAAGCATCTATCACGTTTCCCCATCACTCTTGCCCTAGATTATGATGGCATGGAAGTGAGCGAGAACGACTTCAGTATTCCATGTGAAAATGCAGACACTCCTATGCCACTGCTGTATCAGAGTGGTTATCTTACCATTGCGTCCTACGACCCACTGGTTAGGAGTTATATACTAAAGATCCCTAACAATGAAGTAAGGAAAGGCCTCATTGACTGCCTGATGCCGATTATCCTGAAGCGTACGGTAGCAGACAACAATAGTGTAGTAAGAGATATGGCAAGAGCAGTATTCAAGAGCAATCTCTCTGATGCACTCACCGCCCTACGTTCCTATATTGCCAAGATACCGTACGATGTAATAACTAAGGAACAGTGGGAGGATAAGGAGAGTCGCGAAGCGTTCTATCAGCTTCTTCTCTACATGGCATTCTCTATGCTCAACTCCACTGTTGATACCGAAGTAAAAAGCATCCTCGGACGTGCCGATGTGGTTATCAAGACCAAGACAGATATCTTTGTGCTTGAACTGAAGGTTGATGATACCGTAGAGAATGCTCTGGCGCAGATTGATGATAAGGGATATGCCATTCCTTATGAGGCAGAACTCCCGCCCTATAAGGAAGGGACGGGGAGGGTCCTGACCAAGTGCGGAGTTCGCATAGCAAGTGAACAACGCAACATTACCCACTGGCGCATTACAGATGCAGAGGGCAACGTGATTGAAGACAAAGATTTTTCAATATAAAAACAAGGAAATATCCCTCTGATAGCAGCCCTTTTACCACGTGTTAACTTGGCATGTTGAATATATTGTAGTTCGATGATGCAAATCATAAACTTATATAAAAAATCACACTTTCTGCTGGATAAAGGATGGCTATGTC
Source organism: Prevotella sp. (assembly GCA_045643065.1). GTDB lineage: Bacteria > Bacteroidota > Bacteroidia > Bacteroidales > Bacteroidaceae > Prevotella. The sequence continues at coordinate 742 of JAZUKC010000070.1, read as the reverse complement.
GAAATTATTCTATAATTTTGCAAACTGGATTATTGTGCACATGGCAAAAACTGCTCTACTATACAGTTTAAAACCTGTCCCAAGACTCCAACGGATGATAAAAAATCAGGGTAAACTGGTTTATTTGTTTAACATATCAGAAAAGAAATATGGCAAGACCAATACGTAATACACCTATTTTGACAGGTAGCGATGCTACATTGTTCATTCGTACCGCAGACAAATTACCTTCAGAATCCGCTCGATTGTCTGAACGTACCCGATTAGAGGCAAGCGTAAACAAGTTTAAAGCAATGTTGGCAAAGCTGCCTAAATAGTGTATGGAGGAAAATGCTGGTATAGTTCGACTTACCGCCGAACACGACATACTCCCTTTTGATTGTGGAGACAGCGATCTTAATGATTTCCTGGTAAGTGACGCAAAGGCTTTGTCTTCATGGGTAATGACGAACGTCAACGATACATTAATGGAAAAGAAGATACCATTGCAATGTATTTTGATCTAAAAAATGTAACAAAATAATTCATGCTCCATACCTTCCCTACATATCGCAACCCAGTCAACTCTTACAAACAGGTTAACACGTTGATACCCACCGTTTTAGGGGGAGACTGTCCGAAAACTATAGCCACATAGGTTTAGTTGATGGCCAGTCGTGTGATTTTGTCTATTTTGTTAAGTTAGTTTAACGTTGTATCTTCTTTATTCTCAGATATTTTGCTTATCTTTGTATAGAATTAA
>JAZUKC010000069.1:0-1916 GCA_045643065.1 Prevotella sp. | reverse complement strand
GCTGTAGAAGTACTCTGGTGGAAGAGCGAAAGGGGTTTGTACAATCTGATAATCCATTATCCTTCGGAAGTGAAAAGTGAAGAGTTTATACTAACGATAGCTGGTGCATGGTGCTATGCAAAAGTTGAGTGCAAAGGTAATAAAAAAGTGTGAAAAAGGTTATTGCATGAATCGAGTTGTTATTGCATGAACCTGAAATTGTTATTGCATGAATTTTTTTTCATGCAATAACCGTATTGTATCTGCTTGATTATCAAGCTTCCTTTTGATTTGCACAAGATGATGCCCAATCTTTGGGAGAAATGCCCATAAGAGTCTTGAAGGCACGTGAGAATGTTGCTTGTCCGGAATATCCACAGGCATTGGCAACGGTCTCAAACGAGTATTCTGGGTGTTCAAGAATGATTCTCTTTGCTTCTTCAATGCGAAGATATGGAAGCCATTGACGGTAGTTCTTTACTTGTGTAAAGCGTGCAAAGCCCGAGCGTCCTACCGTAGTATGTTGCTCAAGATAATAGTTCAACGCTGTTGATGATATACCCATATCACTGAGGGCACTACCTATTGTTACTTTAGGATCGGTAAAGTGACGCTCACTGACCCATTGCTCAATGCGCTGGCGAATCTTCTCGTTCTGGTTCTCTGTTTCTACAGTTACGGCTTCCGCTATCTCATCGCTTACCTTGATGCACTCTGCCATGTTCCACCCATAGACAATGAACGTGATAATGAAAATCAGCAGGAGTATGAAGATGATGCTTCCGTATATGGAGTTGAGCGTAAGGGATGGCGACATACCTACCCAAGGAGAAAAGAATGAGAAGAAGATGATAAGCTTCATCACACGGGCTGTAAAACGAAGTACACTGTGACGTTGGGACAGTTCTTCATCTGTTAGACGTGTGCTTGCATGTTTCATCTCCTTGCCAAGAACCCAGGAGAGTTCTATGAGGTTGATGAAATATAGCAGTGCAACGACAAAGACCATTGTCATCCATGGCTGTTGGTCATTGATAAGAGTGTCGGTAAAGTAACCGATGGCAAATATAATGTAGCATAGTGTGATGAAGATACCATTACGTCTGTATCTTGGTTTCATGTTGTGACCAGCACGTAGTAGATTCAATTCTGCCATGTTGTAGAGCGGTGTGGCGATGACACAAGCCATCATGTTGAGCGTCCAACAGAGTGTGACGCTTTGCTCGCGCAGTTGTCCTACTAACTGTATGGCAAACTGAACACCAAGAATGAAAGTAGCAGCTATGATGAGCCAGCGTGAACGGTTATAGACCGCCGACTGCAGCTTGCCTCGATTAAACAATATGAGACAGACTACAGCTACAAACATAGGCAACGAGCCAAGGAATCGCGCACCGGTTATAAAGAGTTCTTCCATCCAAGATTATGAGTTACTTGTTATTTGCTGAGGAAATCCTTATCCTCAATCACATTACCCTCGGCGTCTGTAATGCGCCAATGGGTGATGTTGCGCTGTTCGCTTGCTATGCGAACTCCGCATTTAGTCACCTTGCGACCGTCAGCCTCATAAGGAATGGCATATCCCTTATCGTCAATCTGCGCCAGAGCATTCTCGACGGTATCATCAACCTTCAACTCCAGCACGAAGATGTCTGTCTTGGTCTTGATAACCACATCGGCACGACCTAGGATGCTCTTGACTTCAGTATCGACAGTAGAGTTAAGCATAGAGAATGCCATGTAGAGAAGAAGTTTATAGAATGCTTCGCGACTTTCCTTATCCTCCCACTGTTCCTTGGTTATTACAACGTATGGTATCTTGGCTATATAGGAACGGAGGGCGGTGAGTGCATCAGACAGATTGCTTTTGAACAAGGCTCTTGCCATAGTTCTTACCAAACTGTTATTGTCTGCTACTGTACGCTTCAGGATTATTG
>JAZUKC010000068.1:0-1863 GCA_045643065.1 Prevotella sp. | reverse complement strand
AAGTATCCAAAGCGCCTGCGACGTATCGCCGTCTATAACGAGGACGGCTACGTCGTGGAGCTGCTCACGAACAACTTCTCCTGGGCGGCGAGCACCATAGCCCAACTGTACAAGTCACGCTGGATGATAGAGATTTTCTTTTATGACAAGTACATCGTTATGAGAAGTTGCAACATTCCCAACAGCCAGAACCTACTGATTGTGTGGTTTTTATCTTTATCACTTGTCATAATTACTTCTCATAATATTATATTATAGGTGAAAGGCATATGCCCTAACTTAAATATAATCATTATGCAAGAAGTAAAGATTCAAGACCTGACGGATCGTTGCATCAAGTACTTCAAAGACAATTGCTACACGGAGAACCGAATCTCTAAATACAAAAGTCTTTGGCGTACGGGCATCATCCGCTACATGCATGAGCATGGCATTGAATGCTACTCGCTTTCCGTTGGAGCTGACTTTGTATCCACCTGCCATTATCAAGGAGAGGTCAGGCATCAGGAGCGTGAGAAAATTCGCAGTGTTCAAGTACTGGATGACATGTTGCAGCTTGGCCACATCCGCAAGGTATGTATAACGCCAGTGCATCGCTCTTTAGACGGTGAGATCGGTTATGAGATGGAAAAGCTCATTTCTCATCTTACAAATCTGCGTCGAAGCAAGACGACGATAAAGGATTACCGCCTATATCTCAGCGAGTTTCTTGCCCATCTTAATACGTCAGGTGTAAAATCTGTAAGTGAGATTACAGACAATCATATTCTGACTTTCGTATCTTCCCATCCAACGAACAAGGTCAACATCGTTTCTGCCTTACGTGTCTTGTTCCGTTTCTGGAAACAAGAGCATATTGTGGACGACAGGTATGACGGACTGTTTGACACCTATAAGGTACGTAAACGAGAGCGAGTTCCTTCGTATTTTACATCCGCAGAGGTGTTGACTATAGAAAACTCCATATCAAGAAGCAGTTGCGTCGGCAAACGTAACTATGCCATGGTTCTTCTAGCATCACGTCTGGGACTACGGGCGTCAGACATTGCTGGACTTCAGTTTTCTGAGATAGACTGGGACAAGGATACTATTACTCTTGTAATGCAGAAGACTGACAAGATCATCGAACTGCCTCTGCTTGCAGATGTCGGTAATGCCATCATCGATTATCTTCAGCATGGCAGACCCAAATCTGAGTTGCAGAACATCTTTATATCAAGCAGAGCTCCTTATGTGGCAGCCACCAAGGAAATGGTTTGCGCTGCTATCAATACCATCATCTGCAAATCTGGAGTTGATACTACAAGCAAGCATCATGGACCTCACTCTCTGCGCCATTCGCTAGCAAGCGCAATGCTCGAAGGTGGTACGACGATTCCAGTAATATCTGAGGCCCTTGGACATCGCAGTACAGAGACAACGATGACCTATCTTAAGATAGACATCAATTCATTGCAGAAGTGTGCTTTGCCAGTACCACCTGTGCCAGATGAGTTTTACATGCAGAAAGGAGGTGTTTTCTATGGCTGAGCAATTCAATTACTCGAGTGTGCTCGCACCACACATGAAGCACCTGCTTGATATAAAGTCCTCTGCTGGCATTAGTGCACATCGAATGAAATGGATTTTGAAGGAGTTTGATGACTTTGCGAACAAAGAACATCTTGAGGATCCACATATCACAGATGCCTTTATACAGAAGTGGCGTGCAACGCGCATATCCGACTGCGAAAGGACACTTTATGCGAAGTATTCCGTATGGCATCAGCTTACAACCATGATGGCAAGGAGTGGATGCTCTTGCTTTATTCCACGTTTGCCAAAGCAACCAAAGCCAAACTTCACTCCGTACATTTTTACGCA
>JAZUKC010000067.1:0-18795 GCA_045643065.1 Prevotella sp. | reverse complement strand
CCATCAAGTCCGGAGGCATCTACAAAGAATACTACGACCGTATGATAGCAAAAGGCAAACCGCATGGCATTGCCATCAACAACATTAAGAACAAGTTGCTACATCTTGCGTTTTCTCTAGTCGCTAACGACTGTGATTATGAGGCGAACCACGAGTTCCTGAGAGCTCAAAGATTAGCAATATCTGCATAATTTAACGAATTAAAATTTATTAACTAAATATATTTTGAAAATTTCATAGGAAGCAGAGTACACAGAGTACACAGAGATTTTAAAGTTCTATGCAGTACCATTGCACTCCGAATGGAACTCAAACACCTCTGTGAACTCAGTGTCCTCAGTGCCTCTGTGTTTTAAAAAGCCGAAAACTAACCATTCATCCACCAAATCGCTACCTTTCATCCACCAAAACGTAGCCTTTTATGTTGTAATTACTCAGTCTTTACGTTGTAATTACTGAGTCTTTACACTGTAATTACTGAGTCTTTACATTGTAATTACTCAGTCTTTACAACATGAAACGCTGCTTTTCGCATCATGAAACGCTGCTTTTCACATCATGAAAGCCTACGATTGGCATCACCGAAAGCCTTTGACTTTGCCCTTTCTCCTCGTTAACTGTTTAACACAGAGGCACAGGGGTCACAGAGTTCACAGAGATTTTGGAGTTCCATTCGGATCATAACGTACTGCATAGCCCTCAAAAACCTCCGTGTTCTCTGTGTCCTCCGTGCCTCTGTGTTAAAAAAAATGCGATGCTTTGGTAGCTACACATGCTTCACGAAATGCGGAAAACACGCGGCAAAGGGATATTTTACATTATTTAATTAATAAATATTCTGCATTCTCAGAAATATTTTGTAACTTTGCCGTCGTAACTAAAAACTAACCAACCTACCAACCATGACAACATTAAAGGCAACACTGCTTGCGATGCTTTGTACCTGCTGTGCTACCGTAGCCACAGCACAGGTATTCTATACCGGTACCCAACTGAGTAACCCCAACCACCATGACGGCCAGCTGTCGCCAGTAGTCGGCGTGCATAACATTCAGATTATGCGCGCCAACCGCGAACATCCGTCTGCCGAAAATGGCAACGGATGGACCTACAACCATCAACCGATGATGGCATACTGGAACGGTCGCTTCTACGTTCACTACCTCTGCGACCCGAAAGACGAGCAAGTGCCACCAAGCCATACACTTATGCAGACCTCGAAGGACGGCTACACATGGACCGTTCCGGAGATGCTGTTCCCAGAATACGATGTGCCTGACGGTTTCACCAAGAAGGGCGTCGAGGGCGTTGCGCACAACATGAAGGCCGTGATGCACCAGCGCATGGGCTGGTACGTGTCGAAGGACAACCACCTCTATGCCATTGGCTCCTACGGAGTTTGCCTCTCAAAGAAAGACCACAATAACGATGGCAACGGCATCGGCCGCGTGATACGCGAGATAAAGGCCGACGGCACGATGGGAAAGATATACTTCATCTACTACAACCACGACTTCAACGAGAAGAATACCGACTTCCCTAACTACCGCAAGGGCGACAAATGGCTCAAGAAGGCAGTCGCAGAGATATACGCAAACCCACGAATCCGCATGCAATGGGTAGAGGAAGCCGACCGCGAAGACCCTATCATCCCGCTCCATAAGGACTATAAGGCCTACAACGACTATACCCTTCCCGACGGCCGCATTGTCGCTTTGTGGAAGCATGCGCTCTCCAGCGTCTCGTCAGACGGTGGCAACACCTGGCTGGAACCTATCGGACGTGCCAAGGGTTTTGTAAATAGCAACGCCAAGATATGGGGCCAGCGCCTTAGCGACGGCACCTACGCCACGGTCTATAACCCTTCAGAGTTCCGCTGGCCACTGGCTATCTCGCTCTCGAAGGACGGTCTTGAATACACCACACTGAACCTCATCAATGGCGAAGTACCTCCGATGCGCTACGGCGGCAACTACAAATCGTTCGGTCCGCAGTATGTCCGCGGCATTCAGGAAGGCAACGGCGAGCCAACGGACGGTGACATGTGGCTCACGTATAGCGTCAATAAGGAAGACATGTGGGTTTGTCGTGTGCCAGTTCCGGTACAGATTGACGCCACAAACCATGCAAATGACGACTTCAGCAGCATCAGTTCGCTGAGTGATCTGACCCAGTGGAACATCTATTCGCCTATCGAAGCCCCTGTAAGCCTTGACGGTAAGTGGCTGAAACTGAGCGATAAGGACAAGTTTGACTATTGCCGCGTAGAACGAAAGATACCTCACACCAAGGAACTTGCCGTAGAATTTGACCTGCGAGCAGACCAGAATGACCACGGATGGCTGCAAATTGAGTTCCTCGACGAGCAAGGAACAGCCTGCTCACGCATAGAACTTACCGACAAGGCAGAGATGCGTCTCAAGGGCGGAGCACGCTATGCGCCGTTCCTTAAGGGCTATAAGCCAGGTCAAGTCTATCATGTTCGCGTTGAGATAAGCGTCACATCGCGCATGGCAACGGTCTATGTCGATGGCAAGAAGGCTACAACCCGCGTGCTGTTTGCACCTGCCGAGAGCATCGAACGCGTCATGTTCCGCACCGGAACCATGCGCACATATCCTACCGTCGATACCGGTGCCGACTGGGAAGAGCGTCCAACAGCAGGCACACCAGCTCTCGAAGGCACAGCAATCTATCCAGTTCTCGATGCTGCAGGCGACAAACTGAAGGACGCAGGCGAGCAGGACACACAGGCATCCTTTGCCATTGCCAATTTCAAGACATCAGTCCTCGAAGGCACAGTGCAGAGCAACTCTGCTGTCTTGAATTACGATAACTTCAAGCACTACGTTGACTATTTCAACGAAATGGAGGACGAGAACATCGTCCAGGCTATCCCTAACTCGGACTCTTGGCAGTGGATGCAGGAGAATGTGCCACTCTTTGAGTGCTCAGACAAGCAGATGGAGCAGATGTATTGGTTCCGTTGGTGGTCAATAAGAAAGCATATCGAGCAGACACCAGTGGGCTATGCCATGACCGAATTCCTCGTTGAACGCAACTATGCAGACAAGTGGAAACTCATTTCCAGTGGCGTTGGCCACCATATTCATGAGAGCCGATGGATGCGAAACCCTGTCTATCTCGACCAGATCATGAACACCTGGTATCACGGAAACGACGGACAACCAATGGAAAAGCTCAATGCCTACTCGTCATGGATACCTTACAGCCTCTGGCAGCGCTATCTTGTAGATGGCCGCAAGGACTGGATTGTCAGCATGTTGCCATCGGTAGAGTGGGAGATAGCCGACTGGGAGAACTGGCATCAATTCCGCGATAACATGCCTTGGCCTGTCAAAAAGCCAGGCTATGGCAAGCTTAGCAAGCAGAATAAGAATGGCATCAAGGGCATGTTCTGGCAGACCGACGTCCGCGATGCTATGGAAGAAACCATCTCAGGAGACCGTCGCAAGCAGTTTATGCGTCCAAGTATCAATGCGTATATGTGGGGTAACGACATCGCTGCAGCAAACATCGCACGACTGAGTGGCAACGAAAGCAAGGCGAAAGAGTACGAATCGAAGGCCGAAACGCTCCGCAATCTGCTGTTAGAGAATCTCTGGAGCGACTCGCTTCAGTTCTTTGGCACCCACACAGGCGACTCAATCATCGGCGTACGCGAAGCCATCGGCTACATGCCTTGGTATGTAAACATGCCGTTAGACAATACGAAATACGGCGTGGCTTGGCAGCAACTGTCCGACGAAGCAGGTTTTAATGCACCATACGGACTTACCACAGCCGAGCGCCGTCACCCTAAATTCCGCACCCACGGTGTAGGAAAGTGTGAGTGGGACGGTGCCATCTGGCCTTTCGCAACAAGCCAGACGCTGACCGGATTTATCCACTATCTGAACTCTAGAACTTCTAGTGATTCTAGAGAATCTAGCCTATTCTTCTCTCAACTCAAGAAATACACCGAGGCACAGCATAAGCGTGGCATACCATACATCGGTGAATATCAGGACGAAGTGACAGGCTATTGGCTCAAAGGCGACCAGGAACGCTCACGCTACTATAACCATTCCACCTACTGCGACCTCATCATCACCGGCCTTTGTGGTCTGACTCCACGTGCCGACAACACCGTTGAGGTTTGTCCTCTGATTCCAGATGGAACATTAAAATACTTCTGTCTTGACGATGTCCTGTACCATGGCCACCACATTACGATACTGTGGGATGCCGACGGACAGCGTTATCATCATGGCACAGGTCTTTCCATCTTCGTCGATGGAGTGAAGAAAGCATCGTCAAAGACCCTGACACGTATCACTGCTGAACTATAAAAGAAACATGCGAAGACTCATTCTTACCCTCATTCTTCATTCTTCACTCTTCACTCTTCTCTCCCTCTGTGCCCAGAATCCCTTTGGCAGAGGGTCCTGGATTGGTGCAACCCTCGACCGTAACGACACCCTTGCCGACCGTAGCATCATGCTTCAGCGCGACGTAAAGTGCCGAAAGGACATCGTGAAGGCTACCGTCAGCATCTGCGGACTTGGTGCCTACGAGCTATATCTGAACCGAATGCCAGCCAATGACGACATCATGTCGCCAGCGTGGAGCGACTATGATAAGTCTGTCTATTACAACACGATAGACGTAACGAAGCTTCTGAAGAAAGGAAACAACAGCATCTGCGTCCTGTTGGGCAACGGTTTCTATCACGAACGCGGTAAGCGCTATGCCAAGACCAAGACCAACTACGGTCCGCTGACCATGCTTTTCTGCCTTGAGATAGAGTATAAGAACGGTACGAAGCAGACCGTCGTCAGCGACGAAAGCTGGCAGTGGCGCGTCAGTCCTATAACATACAACAGCATCTACGGTGGCGAAGACTACGATGCACGTATTCCGTTGTTCGACAATAAGATTCAGAACAAAGTGCAGATACTGCCTGCTCCTAAAGGCGTCCTGCGCCAGCAGATGACCTATCCTGTAAGAATCATGGAGCGTTTCGGCATCAAGAGCCGTCACAACATTGCCGACAAGGACCTCGCAGCAGTATCAAAGTCAGGCAAACACGATGTCCCTTCCGGCACGTTCGTGCTCGATATGGGGCAGAATCTGGCAGGTTTCCCGGAGATAACCGTTAGCGGACAGGCTGGTCAGAAGGTTACAATGTACGTCTCAGAGACGCTCACGCCAGAAGGCGCATGCAACCAACGCCAGTCCGGTCGCCCACATTATTATACTTATACATTGTCAGGTGAAGGCCGAGAGGCATGGCATCCGCGCTTCTCTTACTACGGCTACCGCTACATTCAGGTGGAAGGTGCCGTGATGGAAGGCGATCCTAACCCTCAGAATCTGCCTGTAGTGCATGACATGAAGTCATGTTTCATCTACAATTCCGCACCAAAGACCGGCACGTTTGAGTGTTCCAACCCTCGCTTTAACGCAACCTACCGCCTCATAGACCGTGCCATTCGCAGCAACTGGCAGAGCGTCTGGACCGACTGTCCGCACCGAGAGAAGCTGGGATGGCTTGAGCAAGACTGGCTGAATGGTGAGGGACTGGTCTATAACTACGACTGCCGCGCGATGATAGAGCATACGATGCAGGTCATCGCCGATGCCATGCACGACGACGGTTCGCTGCCAGAGATTGCACCGGAGTACATCACCTTCGAGGGCGATTGGGCTCCTCCGTTCCAGGAATCGCCGGAATGGGGTGGGGCAGTGGTAGCGCTTCCGTTCCTGTATAAGCAGTTTTACGGTAGTGATAAACTGATAAACGAATACTATCCCGTTATGAAGCGCTACGTCGATTACCTCGCAACGCAGGATTCCTGCTACATCCTCCGTCAGGGATTAGGCGATTGGTACGACTACGGACCATGGCGTGCAGGCTTCGCAAAGAACACAACGATGCCGTTTGTCTCTACTGCACATTATTTTAAATGGACTCTTTTGTGCTCCCATGCGGCAGGAATAGTAGGCAAGTCGCAGGATGTTCAGCAGCTCATTGAGCGTGCAAAGAACATTAAAGATGCCATAAACCGCGAATTCTACAATGCCGACACGCATCAGTATGACACTGGTAGCCAGTGTGCTAACGCCATTGCGCTGGACATGCAGCTATGTCCGTCAGAGGATAATCCGCTTGTTCTCGCCAACCTTATTAACGATATCCACGCCCATGGCGACCGACTGACGACGGGCGACGTAGGCAATCGCTACCTGTTTAAGGTGTTAAGCGACAACAATCAGCACGAACTCCTCTTCGCGATGCTTGACCATGACGACGTCCCTGGCTACGGATACCAGATACAAAAGGGCATGACGACACTCACGGAGCAATGGAATCCAGAGATGGGAGCCTCCATGAACCACTTCATGTTGGCACACATCAACAACCATCTCATTCAGGATCTCGCTGGCATCCGCATCAACGGCAATCAGGTTACGATAGAGCCAAAGCCAGTAAGCGGTGTCGATTGGGCCAAGGCTACTGTCCAGACGGACTACGGAACGGTGCTCGTAGAGTGGCATAAACAGCCAGACGGCAGTCTGAAGATTAAGCACAACGTGCCAGAAGGCATGCAACTCGTAAGTGCAAAATAACCGCCCCGCCCCAAGAATCCCAAGAATATTTGTAATATTTGTTTGCAATTTCCTCGCCAATCCCTACGATGATTTGCAATATTTGTTTGCAATTTCGTCGTCACCCCTTATGATGATTTGTAATATTTGTTTGCAATTTCCCAACAAAAAAACAACCATAGAAACCAATGATAAAGAATATCCTCGCAGCCATTCTGCTCACTTTCGCCTCGCAGGCAATAGCCCAGAATACCTACAGTGGTGATTTCACCCGCCCAGTCAGCGACGTAATGCACGACGTTGAGGCACGCTTCGACATCAAACTGAAGTACAACGTCGATACCGTTGGCGTCCGTCTGCCATACGCAGACTTCCGCATACGCCCCTATTCCTTAGAGGAAACCCTCGACAACATCTGTAAATACTTCGACTGGAACTGGTGGGACAACGGCAATAAGACCTACAAGATAAAGCCATACGAGTACATGCGCCGTCACGATGAGGACGGAAAGAAGATGCTCGACTGGCTCTCTTCGAAGTACGATTGCAGCAATAAGTGGGAGGCACGAACAGACTCTCTGCGCCGCGAACTGCGTCAGCGCCTCGAGATTGATGCCTATCTCGATTCCTGTGTAAAGGGAAAGAAGGCCATACTCTCTAAGATTCGCAAGTACGATGGCTACACCGTGCAGAATATCTGCATAGAAACCCTGCCAGGAGAGCATGTCTTCGGCAGCATCTATACCCCTGATCCGTCGGCTGCAGACAAGAAAAACTGGGCAAAGAATGCTGCTGCCGCTGGTAGCAAAAGCAATGGCTACGCCCTCATTATCTGCCCTGGCGGACACTTCTATGATGGCCGTTACCGCAAGGATCAGCAGCAGCGCCTCGGCACTCTGGCACGAATGGGTGCCATCTGCGTTGACTTCGACCTGTACGGATGGGGCGAGTCGGAGGCTGAACACCCTTCGACAATCGACGAAAACGGCAAGAAGCATGATGGCCACCGCACCGACCGTGCCCACGTGATGCAGGCCCTGAGCGGACTGGTACTGCTCAACTGGATGATAGACAATCGCGGAAAGCAGATTGACATGAACCGAATCGCTGCCAATGGTGGATCGGGTGGCGGTACGCATACTGTACTTCTGACTGCTCTTGACGACCGTTTCACAGCTGCAGCACCTACTGTCAACCTTGCGTCTCACTTCGATGGCGGCTGCCCATGTGAGTCAGGCAAGCCACTGCATCTGTCGGCTGGCGGAACGTGTAACCCAGAAATCCTCGCCATGTTTGCACCAAAGCCGGTGCTTGTCGTTAGCGACGACGGCGACTGGACCCACTCTGTGCCATACCTTGAGTACCCATACCTCCAGCGCATCTGGGGTTTCTACGGCATGGAGAAGAACGTCCGCAACGTCCATCTGCCAAAGGAGCGCCACGATTACGGTCCTAACAAGCGCCAGGCAAACTACGATTTCTTCATCGATGTGTTCCATCTCGACCGCTCGAAACTCGACGAATCGAAGGTAACCATTGAGAAGTACGACCTCATGAAGACAAATCTCAAGAAGTAAAGCATAGAAAATCAACGATATGTACAAGAGAACTCTCCTAACGATAGCATTGGCAGCGGGCCTCGTCTTGCAGGCATTTGCCCAGCCTACACGCATAGAACGCAACCACGATGCATCTCCTTTCTGCTTCTGGTACTGGATGTACGGAGCAGTAACCAAGCCTGCCATCAAGGCCGACCTTGAGACTATGAAGTCCGTAGGCCTGCGTGGCACGTACTTGATGCCTATACGTGGCGTGGACGAGAAACCAGAATTTGGTGGCAAGGCGCAGCAGCTGACACCGGAATTCTGGGACATGGTGGGCTACTCCATGCACCTTTGCGACTCGCTCGGACTGGAACTCGGCGTGCATATCTGCGATGGTTTCGCCCTTGCCGGTGGCCCTTGGTTCACTCCCGAGGAGTCAATGCAGAAGGTTGTTTGGACAGACACCATCGTCGCTTTGCCTAAAAAGGCAGGCGAAAGGAAGCGCATCAAGATTGTAAAGCCATCGCTTACGGGCATAGAACGCATCATCTCGGCCTACGCCATGCCGGTAAACTACACCTCGACGACTATCGTCCCTACTGGATTCTCTGCCTCAGAGAATGTTACTCACGATGAAAAGAACGAGGCAAGAGCCAACGAACCATGTTGGTTTGAATACGATTTCGGTCACGATGTGGACATCCGCAACATAGAGATTCTGCCGTCCGGCACCAACATCCAGTGCCAGCGCCTGTCGCTTGAGATAAAAGCTGAAGGATCAAGCGAATACGTCAAGGTAAAGGATCTCCCCCCTTCGCGCCAAGGATGGCAGAACACTGCATGTGGAAGCACATTCTCTCTGCCTGCCAACGCTAAGGGACGCTACTATCGTTTCTCATGGACTCCTGCCGGAACAGAACCGGGTTCGGAGGACCTTGATGCTGCCAAGTGGAAGCCAACGCTGCGACTGAAGAAGATGATCTTCCACGTTGACCCTCGCGTTCATCAGTGGGAGGGCAAGGCTGCCTATGCGTGGAGAGTGGCAGAGGCATCAACCGACACCGACCTCCCTAAGCAACTCTGCACTCCTTTGAATGCCATCGCTCAGTTGACGGTGGCAGACGATGGCACGATAGATATCTCTTCGCTTGTCCGACAGTATGGAAACGAAGTGAAGGGCGTGCGCATCTTTGTCATGGGACATAGTTCTACGGGCCAGACAAATGCTACTGCCGGTGGTGGTAAAGGCCTTGAATGTGATAAGTTTTCGAAGGCTGCTGTCAACAAACTCGTAGATAACTGGTTTGCAAAATTCAGCGAATTGGCAAAGGCAAACAACGGAAACAATGCGTCAGCAGATACTTCTCTCAAATATTTCCATGTCGATTCGTGGGAGTGTGGATGCCAGAACTGGTCGCAGAACTTTGCCGATGAGTTCATGAAGCGCCGTGGCTACGACCTCTTGCCTTGGCTTCCGGTCATGGCTGGCGTGCCTGTGGAGAGCGCAGAAGAGAGCGAACGAGTGTTACGAGACGTGCGTCTGACCATCAACGACCTTGTCAATGATGTGTTCTTTGCTACTGTTCGAGAGCGTGCTCACGCAATGAACATGAAGTTCTCGAGTGAGAGTATCGCTCCGACTTTTGTCTCCGACGGACTCGATCACTATCAGTTCAGCGACCTCCCTATGGGCGAATATTGGCTCAATTCGCCAACCCACGATAAACCAAACGATATGTTTGACGCCATCTCTGGTGCTCATATCTACGGCAAGAACATCGTTCAGGCAGAGGGATTCACTGAGGTGCGTGGTGTATGGGATGAGGATCCTGCAAGCGTTAAGTCACTCCTCGATCGCAATTTCGCACTCGGCATGAACCGACTTTTCTTCCATGTCAACACCCATAACCCATGGATGGACCGCAAACCAGGTATGACTCTCGATGGCATCGGGTTCTTCTTCCAGCGCGATCAGATATGGATGCCAGAGGCTCGTCCATTCGTTGACTATGTCACCCGCTGCTCAGCCCTGTTGCAACAAGGGCGTCCGGTGCAGGATATCGCTGTATATATCGGTGACGAGATGCCTCGTCGTTCCGTCCTTCCAGAGCGTCTCGTACCGATGTTGCCAGGCATCTTCGGCGAGGAACGTGTTGCATCAGAGCAGGCACGACTGGCAAATGTCGGTCAACCTATGCAGGAAAGTCCTGTGGGTGTGAACCATTCGGCTGGCATTGTTGACACAAAGGATTGGGTGAACGCCCTGCACGGCTATCAGTATGACTCGTTCAACCCTGACGTGCTGCTCAATCACTCAATCGCACGGAACGGGAAAATGGTGCTTGATGGTGGCGCAGAGTATCGCGTTGTGGTAGTTCCACAGGCTCGTCCGATGAATCCTGAGTGTGTAGTAAGCAGCCAGGCAAAGGCAAAGATAGAGGAACTCCAAAAGGCTGGCGTAGTGGTTATCGACCGTCCTTATACCGACGACGACTTCTCAAAGTACGGACTCAAGCGTGATGTAGTATTGCCAAAGGACGTTGCATACGCTCATCGAACATCCAAAGACGGCGAAATCTATTTCCTTTCCAATCAGAAAGAAGAAACCATTTCTATTGGAGCAGAATTCCCAAGATGGGAAGGACGAGATAACAGCGGTGTCGTTCCTTACATATACGACGCAGTTAGCAACAGCATAAGCGTTGCATATTGTGAGGATAAGACTGTATTTGTTGATCTCCCTGTCAACGGATCGTGTTTTGTTCTGTTCCCAAATAGCGACATAAGTACATTGATTTCATGTCTGCCTGAACAACCAAGACCATGCAATGTCCCAGGCGATGTGCTGAATCTCAATGGCCCTTACACCCTGACTCTCAAGGAAGCGAACTACACAACAACGCTTGATAACCTTGTTTCGTGGGCTGACCTACCGGATGGAAACATAAAATACTTCTCTGGTCACGGCCTTTATACAACCAATCTAAAACTGAAGAAGAAGCCAGTAGGTAACGAACGCCTCGACCTCGGCAAGGT
This sequence comes from Prevotella sp., assembly GCA_045643065.1. GTDB lineage: Bacteria > Bacteroidota > Bacteroidia > Bacteroidales > Bacteroidaceae > Prevotella. The sequence continues at coordinate 7,603 of JAZUKC010000067.1, read as the reverse complement.
CTATAACATCGCTCATGTATGGGTTAACGGCATTGACTGTGGCATAATCTGGACTGCTCCTTATGAAGCGCAGATAGGTCATGCTCTAAAGAAAGGCAACAACAAGATTGAGATAGAGGTGGTAAACACCTGGGCAAACGCTCTGCGTGGCATGGACGAAGGCAAAGCACCATACGACGGCATCTGGACTAATGCCAAATACCGCATGAAGCAGCCACATCTGCTTCCTGCAGGACTATTACCTGCCCAAAAGTAGGCGGCTGATTTTGTGTTATTTGTTTGCAATTTATTTAAGACTAAACAATACAACTGAACAATATGAAACGACTAATCCTAATCCTTTCACTTTTCACTCTTCTCTTTTCATTTAACAAGGTGCAAGCCAAGTTGTGGATGCCAAGCGTCTTTAGCGATGGCATGGTATTGCAACAGAACTCTGATTGCAAACTATGGGGCACAGCAACGCCTGGCAGCGTCGTTGAGGTAAAGGTGTCTTGGAACAACCAGAAACAGTATGTTACAGCAGCAGCCGATGGCAAATGGAACCTGACCGTGCACACTCCTGCAGGCAGCTACGACCCACAGTCAATAACCATCACTGAGACTAACGGAACCAGCAAGAAGAAGTCCCTCCCATTGGAGCAGGTTAGTTGTGGCTGTCTCATTGGCGAAGTGTGGCTCTGCGCAGGTCAGTCGAATATGGAAATGCCTATGAAGGGTTACCCATCGCAGCCTATTGAGAATGGCAACATAGACATTCTGCACTCTAAGGACAACGCTCTCAGACTGTTTACGCAGAAGAGAACTTCGCTCGTTGAACCTACCGACTCAACACGTGGCGAATGGAAAGAGGCAGAACCAGTAAGCGTTCGTGAGTTCTCGGCTACGGCTTACTACTTCGGTCGCGAACTGCGTCGTATGCTCGATGTGCCTGTAGGACTCATAGTTACTGCATGGGGTGGCTCAAGTTGCGAGTCATGGATGAACCACGAGACAGTGAAACCATTCGTAAATGATGGCTCTCCTTATCAGATCCCTTATAAGCCAGAGGACATAAAGTCAAAGAATCGTCAGCCTACCGTATTATATAATGGTATGCTGCACCCATTCATCGGCTACGGTATCAAGGGCGCTATCTGGTATCAGGGCGAGGATAATGCACCTCGCTATCAGGACTATGCGCAGCAGATGAATGCTATGGTTGGTCTGTGGCGTAAGCAGTGGGGCATAGGCGAGTTCCCATTCTTCTATTGCCAGATTGCTCCATACGAATACGAACTTATCGGTTGGACAGTCAATTCGGCGCTTCTCCGTGAGCAACAACTCATTGCAGAGAAACTCATTCCTAACACAGGCATGGCAGTCTTGATGGATGCTGGCATTGAAAAGGGCATCCACCCACCTAAGAAGAATATCGCAGGCGAACGTCTTGCCATGCTCGCTCTTGTCAAGACATACGGCATAAAGGGCGTAACGGCAGAGTCGGCGCGCTTCAAGTCGATGACAGTAGAGGACGGCGCAGCCATCCTTGAGTTTGAGAATGACAAGATGAATCTCTACGGAAAGGACAGTTCTTTTACCAGCGAACTCTTCGAACTTGCAGGGGAAGACCGCGTATTCCACCCTGCAAAGATGGAACTCCACAAGCGTAAGTTCCTGAAAGTATGGTCTCCAGACGTTCCTAATCCAGTAGCTGTGCGCTATGCCTTCAAGAATTGGGCAGACGGCGACCTCTTCTGCGACGGTCTCCCTGTATCTTCTTTCCGCTCAGACGATTGGCCAGTGGAGGAATTGAAGAAGGAAGAGAAAGTGGAGGATTACGATAAAAGATAGACCAACCCCAACCCTCCCATTAGGGAGGGGGATTTTTAATTGATTTTACCAATATAATTATCATTATCATTAACTAACATACAGTGACATGAAACTAAGAGACATACTATCGTTAATAATCATCTTTATAACCCTCCCCCTCTACGGGGGAGTTGGAGGGGGTCTTCTTCTTTCTTACGGGGGAGTAGAAGGGGACCAGAGGGCTGGGTCTTGTGCTGGCCTCATCCCTATCAATGGCGTTGACCGCCAGGTATGGAACTTCAACCTCGGTTGGAAGTTCATGCGTGGTGATGCTAATGGTGCAGAGGCAATAGATTACGACGACAGCAAGTGGGAGACAGTATCTGTGCCACACACCGCACAGCTTATGCCTGCCGAAGACTCAGGTTGCCGTAACTACCAAGGCATAGTATGGTATCGTAAAACCTTCACTGTTCCCTCACTACGTGGGGGCGAGGCATTCCTACACTTTGAAGCCATCATGGGCAAGCAAGTGTTCTACGTTAATGGCAAGAAGGTTAAGGAACATGAGGGCGGCTACTTGCCTGTCGAAATCAATCTCACCGAGTGTGGCGTTAAGTCAGGCGACAAAGTTGTCATTGCTGTTATGGCAGACAATTCTGACGACAAGACATACCCTCCTGGCAAGACACAGATGACGCTTGACTTCTGTTACCACGGTGGTATGTATCGAGACGTTTGGTTCGTCAGCAAACCAACCGTTCGCATTGGTTCTGAGCCAAAGGTTAAGGACGACTGTGCTCCAGGTGTGTTCGTTCATTATGCTAACATCACCGAAAAGAGTGCTGAAATATATATTGACACCGAAATATGCAATACGCTTTCTTCGGAGCAAACCGTCACCGTAGAGAATACTCTGACCGATGCTGATGGCAAGAAGATAAAGACATGGATAACAAAGGTTTGCGTCCCTGCTAATGGTTATAAGAAACTCATCCAGGGTTCAAAGATAAGCAAACCACACCTCTGGAGTCCAGAGAATCCTTACCTCTATACTGTTACAACCAAAGTAATAGGCAAGGATACCGACGGCGGTGCAACAAAGATAGGCATTCGCTCGTTCGAGTTCAAGGGCAAGGATGGTTTTTGGCTCAATGGCAAGCGCTATCGTCAGTTCGTTGGAGCCAACCGTCATCAGGACTTTGCATACGTTGGCAACGCCGTACCTAACTCACAGCAACGCCGTGACGTACAGCGACTGAAGAACGCAGGCTTCAACATCATCCGCACTGCCCACTATCCTCAGGACCCATCGTTTATGGAAGCCTGCGACGAACTTGGCATCTTCATCATCGTTGCTACTCCAGGTTGGCAGTTCTGGAACAAGAAGGAGGCTTCGTTCGCAGAGAAAGTTCATGAGAACACCCGCAACATCGTGCGCCGCGACCGCAACCATCCTTGCGTGCTGATGTGGGAACCAATCCTCAACGAGACACGTTATCCAGAGGACTTCGCACTACAGGCACTCCAGATAACAAAGGAAGAATATCCTTATCCGTACCGTCCTGTTGCCGCTGCCGACCTACATAGCGCCGGTGTCTTAGAGAACTATGACGTCGTATATGCATGGCCTGGCGATGACCAGAAGGCAGGCGAGAAGGGTGCTGATGGCAATCTCACTGCAGAGGCTCGTGCCATTGAGATTGGCAAGCCAATGTTAACACGTGAGTTTGGCGAGTATGTTGACGACTGGTATGCACACAACAACCTGAACCGTGCCTCTCGTTCATGGGGCGAGATACCAATGTTGAAGCAGGCACTCTCACTCTCCAACACCGCATGTGACCAGCATCGCACCACCGGACTATTCCTTGGCGGCTGCCAATGGCATCCGTTTGACCACCAGCGCGGCTATCATCCCGACCCATATTGGGGCGGCATCTACGACGCATTCCGTCAGCCAAAGACCGCCTATCACATGTTCCACTCGCAGATACCTGCAAAGGAAGGCGAGCCATACGTGTATATTGCCCACGAGATGACACAATTCTCTGAATCAGATGTAGTTGTGTTCAGTAACTGCGACAGCGTCCGTCTCTCAATCTTCGACGGCGAACAGTCGTGGACGTTGCCTGTAAAGCACGAGAAAGTGCTGTCGGATCAGGGCGTGAAGGAGGTCATTTCGCACAAGGCAGAACTGACAAACGACACCGATGCGCCATACAACGCACCAGTGATTTTCAAGAATGTCTGGGACTTCTGGAAGGCTCGCGAATACAGTTATAAGGGCAAAAACTGGCAGAAGGTGAACATGATTGCTGAGGGATTCATCAACGGCGAGAAAGTTACCTGCGACCATCGCATGCCGTCGCGTCGCTCAACCAAGTTGCGGCTCTATGCTGATGAGCGTGGCAAGCAACTTGTTGCCGACGGCTCAGACTTCATAGTCGTTGTCTGCGAGGTTACTGACGACAGCGGCAATGTGCGCCATCTGGCTAAGGATCAGATACATTTCACCGTCGAAGGTCCTGCCGAAATCATCGGCGACGGCACTGATATAGGCGCCAATCCACGTCAGGTGGAGTGGGGAATAGCCCCAATTCTGCTGCGTTCAACAACTCAGCCGGGCAAGATAACCATCCATGCCGATGTCCTTTACCCTGGCACCCACGCACCAACGCCTGCCACACTCGAGATAGAGAGCGTTGCCTCGGCATTGCCAACTATAGGAACTGCAGAATCAAGGACCAACGGAACTGCGCACTCACGCAATTCTTCTACCCGCAACACCAACACCGTCTCTGATGCAGAGAAACAGAAGATGCTGCAGGAAGTACAGGACCAGCAGGCAGACTTCGGTGTTGTGAAGTAATCTATACACACCTACTTGCTATCCACCTCTACTTTTTGGGTGGAGATACGGGCATAAAGCACAAGGTAAACACCATGCGCTTTATGCCCCTTTTTATGCTCATGTGATAAAAAAATGGGTTATACGAGAAAGTGTGTGGGCGATGATTGTTTCGTTTCATAGCACTCATACCATTGTGCGATTGCACTCAAACGTTCATTTGCTTGCACTCAAACGAACATACGTTAGCACTCAAACAACGCTAATCGTGTAGTTTTTAAATGCTCAACAAGTACGTTACGTCCGATAATAAGTAGGTGTGCAAAATTATTTTTATAAAGATTGTATTATATAGTGATGCAGGTTCAGTGCCCAATACAAGGGCGTGTAGTGGACCCTACTCAACCAGTATTGGGTGCTGAATATGCGTTAGTAGATGATGCAAGGATTGTATAAATAATTTTGCACACCTACTTATCATAGCTTTTAGTTACAAAACAAACCATGAATACCCACACGAAACCTCATAGAACCCCAAAAACGAAATATGCATGCCAACGGAAAACAATATTTCATGATTATGCTTGCATATTAGAAAAATAATGTGTACTTTTGCAAGAAGAATAAGATTCGTAACCTTAACTTTAAACTAAATAACGATACTGAACAGTGTTAGTAAAAACATATTGTGCTGCTGTCAATGGACTTAACGTTACTACAGTCACTGTAGAGGTGAGTGCTGTCAATGGAGAGAAATTCTTTCTGTCCGGACTTGGTGACGAGGCTGTCCGCGAAGCGCAGAGTCGCATTTTCTCTGCTATAACATTCAACCGCTTAAACTATCCCAGTAAACGCCTGACCGTCAACCTTGCTCCTGCTGACTTGAAGAAGGAGGGAGCAAGTTTCGATTTGCCTATTGCCATAGGCATTCTCGCTTCTGATGGTCAGATTATAGGGGACCATCTTCATGAGTATATGCTTGTAGGCGAACTTGGTCTTGATGGTCGTCTGCAACCTATTAAGGGTGCCTTACCTATTGCTATCCGCGCCCGTGCCGAGAAATATCGGGGACTTATCGTTCCGAAACAGAACGAGCGGGAGGCTGCTGTGGTTAATAACCTTGATGTCTATGGTATGGAGTCGCTGCTTGAGGTGGTTGACTTTCTGAACGGCATCTCCAAGCCGCAACCGGTGTTTGTAGATACAAGGAAGGAGTTCTATGAACAGCAATACGAGTGCGAGTTCGACTTCTCTGATGTGCGTGGTCAGGAGAGTGTTAAGCGTGCTTTTGAAGTTGCTGCGGCAGGTGGACATAATCTTATCATGGTTGGTCCTCCTGGCAGTGGTAAGTCTATGATGGCAAAGCGCTTGCCAAGCATTCTTCCACCCTTGTCGCTTCACGAGAGTCTTGAAACAACTCAGATACACTCCATAGCAGGAAAACTTGGTAGCACCGTATCGCTCATAGCTCAGCGTCCATTCCGCTCTCCTCACCATACAGTCTCTCAAGTTGCCTTGGTCGGTGGAGGTCAGAAGGCGCAGCCTGGCGAGATAAGTCTTGCTCATAATGGTGTCCTTTTTTGTGACGAGCTACCAGAGTTTTCTAAATCTACCCTTGAGGTATTGCGTCAGCCGTTGGAGGATCGTAAGATTACTATCTCCCGTGCCAAGTACACTGTAGAGTACCCATGCTCAATCATGTTCGTTGCTTCCATGAACCCATGCCCTTGCGGTTACTACGGCGACCCAACCCACAACTGTGTCTGTACGCCAGGTCAGCGACAGCGTTACATGAACAAGATAAGTGGACCGTTGCTTGATCGCATAGATCTGCAATGCGATATTTTGCCTGTCCCGTTCTCTGATTTATCAAGGACTGCCCCAGGTGAGGCATCAGAAGTGATTCGTGAGCGTGTTATTGCTGCCCGCAAGGTGCAGACCGAGCGATATAAAGACTCTAAGTTGGTACATTGCAACGCGCAAATGACAGATCGCATGATGCATCAGTACTGCGTCCTTGACGACCAAACTAACGAGATGCTCCGCCTCGCCATGCAGCGTCTGAATCTCTCTGCCCGTGCCTACTCCCGCATCCTAAAGGTAGCCCGCACCATCGCCGACCTTGAAGGCAAAGAGAACATCGAGATGCATCACGTTGCCGAAGCCGTAGGCTACCGCAACCTCGATCGTGGAGATTGGGCGGAGAGATAAAGGACTACAACAGATAATTATGGCAAAGAAAGATATCATGCCCTCAGGGGAACAGAATGACTTCATTATCTATCACTCGAAAGATGGTAAGGTGAACGTGGCATTGATGACACGTGATGGTAATGTGTGGCTAAATCAGCAACAAATTGCCACCTTGTTTGCCACCTCAGTACCAAACATCAGTATGCACATAGCTAATGTGTTAAAAGAAGGAGAGTTAGATGCGCATTCAGTTATTAAGAATTACTTAACAACTGCCTCTGACGGCAAGCTCGCATCCGTGACATTCGTGCATCGGAAAAGAGATTCTATCAGAAACTGCGCGACCTCTTCCATCTCAGCAGCGACTATGAAGCACGTGAGAAGGCTACGCAGATGTTCTTTGCCGAGACACAGAACAAACTGCTTTATGCAGTAACTGATCATACAGCGGCAGAAATAATAGTAGGGCGTGCCAATGCAGAACTACCTAACATGGGATTGACCACGTGGAAAGGCGACATCGTGCGCAAGGGCGACATCATCATAGCCAAGAATTACCTAAATGATGATGAAATAGACAAGTTGAACCGACTCGTAAATATCTTCCTTGAATCTGCCGAAATGCGAGTAAAGGAACGTAAAGACCTTACACTTGACTTCTGGCGTGAGAATGTCAATGCATTGCTCACATCACAAGAGCAGAAGATTCTTGTCGGCAACGGTAAGATGTCCAACCTCGATATGGAAGCATACGTAAAGGATGTG
>JAZUKC010000066.1:0-12379 GCA_045643065.1 Prevotella sp. | reverse complement strand
CTCAATCACATAGCAGAACTTAGGCGTCTGAAGCACAAGATCTATGCGACCATCGCTTGTGCGGTATTCTGCCTGAACATAGAAGCCCATGAGCTTTGCTAATATCCAGACCACATTCTGGTAGTGGTTCTCCAGATTCTTCACCAATTCGTATGGAGTATCGGCAAAGAGAGAACGCAGATGCTTGAGGAATTGCTCGGTATTGCCGTTGCGCACATCCATCACAAAGTTCTTTATGTCGAATGCCGTTTGCCCTTTACGCACGGACGTATAGCAAGGCAATAGGAATCTTGTGAACCCTTCTTCCACCTCCTTATTAGGAAAACCGAGAGTGTATACGCTAAACTCTGGATCGAAGTCCTTTATCGTAAGATAACCACTCTGGTAAATCACCGGAATTGGGTTCGTGCTATTGGCATCAACGCTATTGAGGGTCTCTTCGTCCGTCTCCACATGAGACATCGTTTCCAAATTGTAGTCATGCATCTGGAGAAGATCAACGAGATATGTAGGAGTGCCTGTCTCAAACCAATAGCTTCCATACTTCAGCTTGTTCAAGGTGTTCAGCAAGCTGAAAGGATTATACACACCTTTGGAGTCTTCCAAAAAATGATAACCATCGTAACGTATACGCAACGTTTCTATAGCTTCTTCCGCCGTCTGGTTTTGGCTGGCAGCCAAAGCCTTAATGCTTGGTAGGAAACAGCTTAGAAGTTCCTCCTCTGTAACACCACAAATATCATAGTAAGGCAACGACATTGAGATGTCGTCAAGATGGTTCAAATCGCTGAATACGCTAACCTTGCCAAACTTCGTGACACCCGTCAGCATAGCAAATTTAATGCACCCGTCCATTGACTTCAAAGCACCATAGAAGCCCTTTAATGTACCGCGGAATTGCTCTTGCAAATCCTCGTTGCCTATTGCTTGAAGCAAAGGTTTATCATACTCGTCAACGAGAACCACAACTCGCTGTCCAGTCTGCTTATAGGCTGCCCCTATGACACGTTCAAAACGAATACCATGTGAATACGTCTCAAATCCTGTAGGATATTGCATCTCCCACAACTTTAATTGAGCATCAAGCTTCCTCTCCAAAGAAGAACCAGTGTCGTATTTCTCCGTATTCAGATCAAGATGCAAGACGGGGTGTTCGGTCCAATCCTTTTCCAGTTGTTCGATAGCAAGACCTTTGAAGAGCTCTTTCTTCCCTTGAAAATATGCCTTTATCGTAGATATCAACAATGACTTACCGAAACGACGTGGGCGGGAAAGGAAATAGTATCTTCCATCATTAACCAACTTGTAAACCAAGCGCGTCTTATCCACGTAAAGATATCCATCCTTACGCAGACTCTCAAAGTCTTGTATTCCTATCGGAAGTTTCTGAACTGCATCCATAGTGGAAAAATCATTGATTACATGTTGCAAAGTTAGTAATTTATTTTAACGGGATCGCAGGGACAGGTCGCCTTGACCCAATTCTGGGTCAACGGACCCTGTCCCTGTGACCCTTTTCGTGTCTATGAGATAATGTTTCATCGCACCAACTTTAGTAACGAGATTTCAGTTCCTCTTTGTAATCAAAATCTGCAGGAACTGCTTTTGCAATACCACGCAGACGTTGAGAAAGTCGAGGAGTATCAACCTTCTCTATCATTTCAGCAGTTGGATTTGCTATAATCTGCACGACCATGGCATTAATCTTCTGTTTCAGAGCATCAATGTTGATGTGCTTTGCTTCCGGCACCTCGAATGTCATATTTATGGTACACATAATTAAATACTATTTATCTTTTAGTCATAGTGGCGAGTTTGCTATTCGCGACCTTTGGTCGCAAAAGTAATCATTTTCTTATAAACAGCGAGCATTTTGCGAACATAAAGTACCGACAGAGTGAAGTTTTTAACATAAATTGGAGGAAATGTTAGAATTGCTTTGCAGAATTAGCGATAATAAACGCAAACACACATCAATGGCTGCCAGTTGCATAGATTCTTTACACAACAAAAGAGGACGCAAAAGAATGCGTCCTCCTCTGTCTAAATATGATATTGTTATTCTTATATACTCTTATTCCTCAGTGAGGTAAGCAGGGTTCTGCTCACAGAGTGGGTTCTTGTCGAGCTCGTCAGCAGGGATAGGCATATCCATCTTCTGATCGTTGTAATCGTACTCACGGTTTGACCATGGGTCATCAACACCCTGGTTTACATACTTAGGATAGTTGACTGCGATATGCTCAGCGAGGTAGCCTGACTTCTGGAGGTCTGGGCGGAGACACCACTCAGTACCGAACTCCTTACGACGCTCCTCGTTGACAGCAACCTGCCATACTGGGAGTGAGAATGCCTTACCCTTGACGTTGCACTTAGCATACTCAGTGTAGTAATCCTTAGCCTTACGAACAGTAACAGACTTAGTGTTGTAAGGGATAGGATACTCTGTGACACCCTGACCATTTGTAATCTGCCATGCTGGGTCGCCAGCGTTAGCGTCCATATAGTGGCGAACTGTCTGCTGGATGTGGTTCATGTAAGCATTACCATTCTTGCCAACCTCCTTGTTACCGAATGCACGATCACGAAGCTTATCGATAAGATCCCATGCCTCCTGACAGCCTTCGCCTTCAGTGCGGAAGAGACACTCAGCAAGGTCGAGCATTACGTTAGGAAGACGCTTCCAATATACGTTAGTTGGTGACCAAAGAGCATAACCCCATGCGTTACGGCCAACACCATCGTTAGCAGATGCATTACGCCAGAACTTGTTTGTCCAACATGATGGGAGAGTCTCGCCACCGAAACGGAAGTGAGAAGTAGCATCCTTGTTACCGATGTACTCCTTGAGGTATGGGTGAACACCCCAGTTAACTGGCATTTCACCACGATCGAGAGCCTCTGCATTCTCCTTGTTAGCGTACTGATAGAGCTTCTTGAGGTCGTTAGCTGGAATCTCACCGATTACACACGATGCATCACGACGCTTGTCACCAAACTCGTAGCTTGCGTACCACTCCCATGAGAGGTAGAGTGAACCCCAACCACCATTTTCAGTACATGCGCAGAACCACTTTGTCATAGAACGTGAAGTGTCATCGTCCCAACCGCTCCAGTCGAAGCAGTCGTTGAGAACCTCAACCCAGATTGTCTCATCGTTCCAAGTTCCCTCTGGGTCCCAGTTGGTAGAGTAACAATCCTGAAGCTTGTAGATCTTGCCATCATTTACCTGCTTCATGATCTCACGGAATGCCTTAATTGCTTCCTTATAGCACTCAGTTGCCTTATCTGGGCAACGGTATGCCTTCCACATGTAGCAGTCGCCAAGGTAAGCAAGTGCCATACCCTTTGTAGCGCGACCCTTCTGGCCATCGAGTGGCTCCCATGTGAGCAATTCAGCAGCCTTTGTGAAGTCCTCGATAAGGAGGTCCCACATCTCTTCGTAAGTCTCAGCCTTTGGCTTCTCAGGGTCAGTGAGGAATGACTCACCTGGCTTGAGGAGTGGCACACGACCCCATGTAGTAGCGAGGTAGTGATAGAAGAATCCGTGCATTGCGTATGCCTCACCCTCGAGAGAGGTAGCAACTCTTTCTGAGAGGTTGCCCTTGTTCTTCTCCAACTGAGTAAGGTAGTCGTTAGCAAGGCCGATAGCGTGGTAAGCGTGCTTCCAACCATCGTTGAGCTCAGTAGTCTGAGCATTCCAAGCCTGCTTTGTGAAGTTGGCATCCCAACCACCAGCCTGAGTGTCCATTGTAGGGTGAGTACCTGAGAAGAGGTTTGGCTTGAAGCCCCAGTCTCCATCGTAACCATCCATAGGATTGTTCATCTTGTAGATGGCGTTCATACCCATCTTTGCAGTCTCGTCGTTCTGCCACATGTAGTCACCAGGCACACGGTCGTACTGGTCTACATCGAGGAATTTATCATTGTCGCAAGATGTTAATGCAAGACATCCGCATGCACAAACACCGAGAAGTTTTACAATATTTTTCATAAGTCTTTTACTCCTTTAATTAAAATGTAACGTTCAAACCAAACTGGAAGGTACGTGGTGTTGGGTAACGACCAGTATCCAAACCTGAGTACAATACTGAGCCCTGACCAACTTCTGGATCACCGTACTTAGCGTAGCTAGAGAACAATGCAAGGTTCTGAACTGAAACGTATGCACGTGCCTTCTGAACGCCGAGAGGTGCAACCCATGCCTTAGGGAATGTGTAACCCACCTGAACTGTGCTGAGACGGAGGAAGTTACCGTTCTTGATCCATGCATCGCTGACACGTACGTTCTTGTTAGGATCGAGAGCTGTGAGACGTGGGAGCTTGCCAGCCTGGATGTCCTTGTAGCTATCTACGAGGATGTTAGCGAATGTATTATCGTCTGAAACGTAAGTTGTGCTAAGACGCATTGCAGAGTAAGAGAGGATGTCCTGACCAAGTACACCGTAAGTGTAGATGCTGAAGTCCCAATCCTTGTAAGTAGCGCCGAGGTTAAGACCGAAGTTGAACTTAGGAATACCGTTGCCGATTACCTCACGGTCCTCGTTGTCGATGATACCATCACCGTTGAGGTCCTTGAAGCGGTAGTCGCCTACTGTAGTACCTGGCTCCTGACGATACTCAATTTTACCCTTTGACTTCTCCTTAACATATGCATTGTCTGCATCTACCTCTGCCTGTGAAGTGTAGATCTTGTCTACACGCCAGCCATAGTAAGAACCGATAGCATAGCCTTCCATTGAGATAGAGTGGTTGTCCCAACGTGAACCACCGTCGATAGCCTGAACGTTAGAACCATCGAGAGTAGAACCATCGTTACCACCTGTAGCCTGAGCATAGAGTGGACGGTCCATCTTAGTTACCTCGTTCTTGAGTGTAGAACCGTTGAGAGTAACGTTGAAGCTGAAGTCCTTGTTGACACGCTTGTTGTAGTTGATAGAGAACTCAAGACCCTGGTTGCGGATAGAACCGAAGTTAGTGTAGATCTGAGTGAAACCAGATGATGAACGCATCTGACGCCAGAGGAGAAGATCCTTTGTGTTACGGATGAAGTAGTCAGCGCTGATGTTGAGGTCGCCACCGAGAATACCGAGGTCGATACCGATGTTAGTCTGCTCGTTAGTCTCCCACTTGAGGTTCTCGTCGATGAGTGCACCATAGAGACCTGGCTGCTTGTTAGAGTGGTTAGAACCAAGACCTGATGGAGTGCCAGCAGGATACATGTAGTAAGCAGTAGTAGAAAGAGAAGCGATTGACATACCGCCCATGTTACCAGCGTTACCTGTCTGACCCCAACCGAGACGGAGCTTGAGGTTAGAGATTGCGTCTACGTCCTTGAGGAAGCTTTCCTCCTTGATACGCCATGCGAAGGCTGCTGATGGGAATGTACCCCACTTGTGACCTGCAGAGAAGTTAGAAGAACCATCACGACGGAGTGTACCTGTCAAGATGTAACGGTCCATGAGGTTGTAAACCAAACGACCATAGTAAGAGATCATCTTAGTCTCAGCGTTCAAAGCACCCTGACCCTTCTTTGAGCTGTCGTCAAGAGAGAGACGAGTGTCGCGGATGTTTGGAGAGAGGAAGTCCTGTGAGCTTGCAGATGTCCAAGAACCTGATGACTGGCTAACAGAGTTACCGATCATGAATGTGAGGTTGTTGAAGTCTGTAGTCCACTTGTATGTAGCATAAGTCTCGATGCTCTTTGAGATGCTGCTGTTGTTGTTTACAGAGAACTGATAGAGCTGATTACCATTAGCTGCGAATTCTACCCACTCACCACCGATGAGGTTCTTACGAGTATAGCCACCAGTGAAGTTGTCGCTGTTGCCGAATGAAGCTGTAAGAGATGCGATAGTGTGGAGATCCAACTGATGGTGATCGTTCTTAATGAATGTAAGGTTAGCGAATCCATTAAGAGCTGTGCGGTCACGCTTGTTCTTTGCAGATGCCTGCATCTTAGATGCGTATACGTTCTGCATGATAAGTGTGTTACCTTCCCATCCCTGAGGAGTCTCGCTTGCACCCATAGCACCATAAGAGCCGTCAGGGTTAACAACGTTTACATTAACGAGCTTACCATTCTCAACATAGTCGAGTGTTGGAGTCATGAAGGCAAGGTCACGATGTGAAGAAAGGTTACCGTTGTTGTTGATACCACCACGGTCGCTGTTTGACTCCATGTGTGAGTAGTTGATGTCAGCACCGAACTCGAGGTAGTTGTTAACCTTTGTAGATGCGCTTACACGTGCAGTAAGACGCTGGAAGTTTGTATTTACGATAAGACCGTTGTAGTTGAGGTAGCCTACAGATGCGTTGTAAACGCTCTTGTCGTTACCACCTGATGCAGAGATACCGTACTTCTGGCGAAGTGCGTTCTGAGTCATCTGATCCTGCCAGTCGATGTAGTTACGCTGACCATCGTACTTCTCATCCCATACTGGGTTGTAGAGGCCAGTACCATCAGCAGCACGAGAATCGCGGATGATCTTAGCGTGATCGTCGATGCCAAGAGTCTTGATCTTATAAGGCAATGTCTGGATACCGAAGTCAGCAGTAACGTTGATGTTTGACTTACCCTTAGTACCCTTCTTAGTAGTGATCATGATAACACCGTTAGCACCTTCAGAACCGTAGATTGCAGTAGCAGAAGCATCCTTCAATACCTCAATGCTCTCGATATCTGATGGGTTGACGAAGTTAGCGTCGCGGCCAACCTTAACACCGTCTACAACGTAGAGAGGAGCAGCATCACCGTTGATAGTACCGATACCACGGATACGGATAGCTGAGTTAGCATCTGGAGCACCGTCCTGAGCAATAACCATAACACCGGCAGCAGCACCCTTGAGAGCCTGAGCGATGTCAGTAGGAACCTTACGTTCCATCTGCTCCATGTTGACAGAAACTACCGAACCGGTAATGTCCGACTTCTTCATTGTACCGTAACCAACAGTTACGACTTCGTTGAGAAGCTTAGAATCTTCAACGAGCTTGATTGTGATGTTTGAGCTTGTTGGCTTTACCTGCTGAGTAGTGTAACCAACGTAAGAAACTACAAGAGTAGCGTTGTTCTGTACCGAAATAGAGAAGTTACCGTTAATGTCAGCAACTACACCATTCGATGTACCCTTTTCAACGATGGCAGCACCCATGAGAGGTTCTGAATCACCGTCCGAAACAACACGTCCCTTGATTGTGCGTTGTGCAAATGCTGTAGAAACAGCCATAAGACAAACCGCCATCAAAAACAAAATTCTTGTTTTCATAAGTTTGGATGTTTGGTAAAAAAATTAAGGATAAATTAGTAAATAAATAAATGTTTCACTGTACTGGCAAACAGCCCCACCGGCACATGCATCTTCCGTAAATACGGTACGCACACACGTAACACGAGAGGCTAATCTGCGAAATTACGGTTGCAAAGTTACAATTATTTACAATATACGGTGCACTTTTTTTGATATATTTGCTTTAGATTTCGTGATTTGTTACATTTTCTATATCAATTGTTACCAAAAATGGCTGGAAAAACACAAAAATTGTTCTTCCAACCATTTTTTATTGTACAATTATCGTATTTGAATAATCTTTTTTATTTTTTAAGATTATTTATCATGGCAACTGATTCATATCGGCAACAGAGTAGTTGTCGATAGGCAGATTGTACTTCAACATGTCATCAAGCTTGAATACCGGTTTTGGGCAATCGACAGGCAGTGGACGCTTGGAGAATGTCTGGAAGTAGAGCAGACAAGCATCCCTCCACCACTGAGCATCGCGAGCCTGACGCTGGAATCGCTGCAGCTGTGCCTCGTAGCGAGCAGCATCGACGTATGGCTTCATCTGCTGCCATGTCTGTACGAACGACTGGGCACCAGCCACTCCTCGATCGTAAGTGTAGCAGAGGTTTTCCCAAAGTGTAAGTCCGTTGCGCATGGTGTAGTCCCAACTTACATGATGGAACCAGAGGAGGAGATTCTCCGGACATGTTGCCACCTTATTATATATATAGGACCAAGGAGCTGGGTAGAGCATAGCATTTCCCGAGCCTTTTGGCTGACTGACGCAAGGTTCGTCATGATCGGTGCGGTTGAATCCAATACCGATGCTGTCGGCCTTGTGGTAGTAGCGTGGCAACCAGTCCTCACGCCATCCCTGTGGTGCGCACCAAGGTTCAGGACCATAATGATGACCTCCGGCAAAGATGTGATGAAGGCCGAGTGGCATCATATAGTCGACCACGGTCTCGTGGCTGCGCATGAGAAGCTGCGTCATAGGAGCGACAAAGCGCTCATCGGATGTATATTCCTTCTTAAGGAAATCCTCCGCAGCCTTGCGAGCATTTATTCCTTCGCTCGACATGCGGCCGAAGGCATACCAGTTGGCTTGGGCAAGTTCGTTGGCAGTCCAGTTGTCCGCATCACCGATGTTTGCGACTCCCGCTATGCCCACAATGTTTGGCACACCCTTGATGTCATTGAAGAATTCTTCATTCTGAGTGCCAAGGTAGCAAGTATGAATGCTGTGACCAGTATATTCCTGGGTGATTTGGAGTTCTGCCATCATCTTTGTCTTCTTCAATCCAAAGAAGAGTGGACTGGCTGGCTCACGTGGTTGGAAATCGATAGGACCGTTCTTGATCTGGATGATGACATTATCCGCAAACTGTCCATCGAAAGGCATAAACTCCTCCCATGCCTGGCTTGCACGGTCTCCACCCTTGGCAGAATACACGAATGCTCGCCACATCACGATGCCACCGTAAGGCTGAAGTGCCTTGGCAAGCATATTGGCACCATCCACATGAGTGCGTCCATAGTCCATAGGGCCCGGTTCGCCTTCGCTGTTTGCCTTCACGAGGAATCCACCGAAGTCAGGTATGAGCTTATAGATCTCCTTTGCTTTCTTGTCCCACCATTTCTGAACTTCCGTATCGAGAGGGTCGGCAGTCTTGAGTCCGCCGATTGCCTTTGGCGAAGCGAAATTGACAGAAAGGTATACTTTGAGTCCATAAGGACGTAGCACGTCGGCAATCTTTGCAGTCTTCTTGAGCATATCGGTCGATAGCATCATTGGTTTGGCATTCACATTGTTAAGCACCGTACCATTGATGCCGATTGCCTGATTCATGCGTCCGTATTCCTCGTAGCGTTCTTTCAGATCCTTTGGGATGCTGCCTTTTCCAGAAGGGATGCGCTCCCATTTCCAGATAGACTTGCCTGCGTAGCCACGCTCAACCGTACCATCAGGATTGTCCCAATGGTTCAAGAGGCGAAGCGAAAAGGGCTGTGCCATCATTACCAATGACACAACCCACATTATAATTGTTAACTTTGCTTTCAGCATTTATTCGATATTATTTGTCAATACCTTCAATAGTCTGAATGTTGCCCTCAGCATCGTATTCGATCTCACATACCTTCAAGCTACGGAGCCATGACTTACCGCCTGATGGTACAGAGTCGTGATGGAAGAGGTACCACTTGCCCTGATACTCAATGATGGCATGGTGAGTAGTCCAACCAACTACAGGAGTGAGGATTACGCCCTTGTAAGTGAATGGGCCATAAGGATTGTCACCTACTGCATAGCAGAGAAGGTGGCTGTCGCCTGTAGAGTATGAGAAGTAATACTTGCCATTGTACTTATGCATCCAAGATGCCTCGAAGAAGCGGTGTGGATCGTCGGCCTTGAGCGGATTGCCTTCATCATCAACCACGAGGATTGGACGTGGAGCCTCAGCATAGTTCATACCGTCCTTAGTAAGGCGTACGCAACGGCTTGGGAGAGAATCTTCCTTTCCTTCTGGGAGGTATGGAGTCTCGAGATGGATGTTGTCCTTGTAACGCTGAAGCTGACCGCCCCAGAGTCCGCCGAAGTATACATAAACCTCACCATCGGCATCGTCGCGGAATGCGCACATATCGATGCTGTACGAACCAGCCATTGGTGCTGGAGATGGGATGAATGGACCTGCAGGATTGTCAGCAACTGCAGTACCCCAGTGGAACACATCAGTACGATCCTTCATTGGGAAGTACATGATGTACTTCTTTACCTTCTTGCTGTAACCCATGCCAGCAGCCTGCTCTTCAGCATTAGTTGGTACTTCAACCTCATATTCCTGAACATCGCAGTCCCAAAGCTGACGACCTGCCCATGGAATATCCTCCTGGCGGATAACACAACCGTGATCAGTAACTTCACCTGTCATTGGGTCACCATCGATTGAAAGAACGTGGTAGTCCTTCATGATATACTGGTCACCATTGTCGTTTTCAACATTGGATGCCTCCCAATCGTGAGATGGATAAATATAAATCTTTCCGTCGAAGATGTGAACGGAAGGGTCAGCCATGTAGTCGGCTGGGAAAAGATAACGCTTCATAAAGACTCACCCCCTACCCCTCCCTTTTTATGGAGGAGAGTTTATATCATAAGCTGATATCCGCCCCGAGGGTGAAAGGGTTCTATAGGTTAGTATTAGTTTATCCCATCCTGTCGCCCTCCCCAATAAGGGGAAGGGCTTGGATAGGAACTATGTTTTACTTAGTTCTTGCTTCGATTTCCTTGTTCATCTCATCAAGCTTCTCGTCTGTGAGAGGATACTGATAGATGAGGTAGCCTACTACAATAAGAAGGGCAGCAGGGATAATTGTAGTGAACCAAAGGATAGCCTCCTTTGAGCTTTCTGAATAGTCAGCAAGCTTTGGATAGTAAGCATTTACTGGCGCACTGATGAATGATGCGAGGAACACAACAATGAAGATGCAAATCATAAGCTGCAAGCACTTGTTAGCTGCAAACTCCTTGAACATCTCACCGTATGTCACAGGCTTCTCTGGTGTAGTTGCAATACGCTCCTTACATCCCTTGAAACAGTAGAAGAGAAGGACGAAACCTGCCAGAGCAAAGATAGATGTAACAGTAAACCATGCTGTTGGATTGGTTGGAAGTGCTGACGACTCGCTTGCGAGATTGAAGCCTACCCAACCCATTACGAGAGGAGTGATGAAACCTGCTACTGAGAAACCTGCCTTGAATGCAACACCTGCAAGAGCATTGACTGTAGCAGCAGGACGGTTGCCAGTACGGTATTCTGCTTCTGTGATAACCTCAGGAACGAGAGCCCACATAAGTGAACCAACGAGAAGACCTACACCTGTCATAACCTTTGCTGTCTGAACCAGAACATTGAGTTCTGCAACATCAAAGAACTTACCAATGATATAAAGAATTACAAATCCTACAAAACCTACTGAGAGAAGGAGGTAATAAAGACCCTTCTTTCCGAACATCTTCTTCAATGCAGGCAAAGAAGGAAGGATGATGAATGCAGGAATAGTACCGATAGCCATAAACAAAGCCTGGTTCCAGTTGACAGCCTCATTAATTACCAATGCAAGACCGATAGGGAAACCAGCCTGTACGATAATCTGACCGATGTTAGCACATACCATTCGTGTAGATGTAAGCTTGAGGACCTCATCATTATCACGAGTCATACTTGCCATGATTGAACCATAAGGGATGTTTACTACCGAGTAAATCATACTAAGCAGAGTGTAGCTGACAGTTGCATAAACAATC
This sequence comes from Prevotella sp., assembly GCA_045643065.1. Taxonomy (GTDB): domain Bacteria; phylum Bacteroidota; class Bacteroidia; order Bacteroidales; family Bacteroidaceae; genus Prevotella. The sequence continues at coordinate 787 of JAZUKC010000066.1, read as the reverse complement.
TTCATGGTATAATCCCACTCAGCCACCTGAGGAAGCATGAGCAGACAAGCTGCTACTGTCAAAGGAATACCGCCATAGAGAAGGTAAGAACGGTACTTTCCGAGCTTAGGATTATGGTTGTCGATATAACGTCCAACAATAGGACTCCAGATACAATCGAGAAGTCGAACACCGAGAATCAGTCCACTTACAAAAGCAGGACTAATCTTCAAGACTGTAGTAAGGTAAAGCATGAGGTAACATGCTACTGTCTGGAAAATGAGGTTCTGAGCCAAGTCGCCCGAACCGAAACCGATGCGCTGCATCCAGTTAAGTTTGTAGAAGCCTTTTGCTTCCTGTTCATTTGATTGTGCCATATGATAATTAGTTATTAGTAATTTCTTCTTGCAAATTTAATATAATTATTCAATATACAGCATATAATATGTAACAATTGTTTTTAAAAACAAGTTTTGTATCTAAATTTACACTAAAGTTAATAAAGAAAACAATAAAAAGACAAGCAGAGAAACAAAAAAACATAGAACTTCTATAAACATTAGAAGCACAATAAATGCCAGAACAGCTGGAAACAACATAACACTTAGTTCATCAAAAGCGCACCCCATACAAAACAAAAAAAGACACTCTCAGGAATAATCCTGAAAGTGTCCCCTGAAGAAGGCGGCGACCTACTCTCCCGCATTGCGGTGCAGTACCATCGGCGCGCTTGGGCTTAACTTCTCTGTTCGGGATGGGAAGAGGTGGAACCCCAAGGCTAAAGCCACCTGAATATATCTTTATCGGC
>JAZUKC010000065.1:0-15810 GCA_045643065.1 Prevotella sp. | reverse complement strand
CAGCCTAAGAGATCTTATAATTGAAAGTTGGGGCAAACAATGTTCTATCGAGAATATCAATTTCGCAGGCCACCAGAACATTGTGTCCTTCGACATTTATGGTTGTGAAGACAACCGACAGGTCATCAATAGCTTCCATGTAGAGAACTGTCCTAATCTGGGGTACATTAGTGTGCGTTATGCCACGGTTCAGGGGTTCACGATAAAGAACTTGCCAATGCTGAATGACTTCCATCTCAATCTGACTACGGCTGAAAACGTTGATATACAGGAGTGTCCTGAACTCGACAGAGTGCTGTGCGAAGAGAATGAACTCGGCACACTGAACGTCAGCAACAACGCTATTCTCTGGGATTTGCAGTGTAACAACAACAAACTCAAGACACTTATCGCCGACAACTGTCCTATGCTTGCAAGTGTGTGGGCTTGGGATAACCAGCTCATGTGGCTCGACATGAAGGATGTGAAAAAGGGCGAATACTATGACAGTGAGAACGCAAACGAGAACTTCAGGCTCGACAACCAGAACCCAAGCGTTCAGGCTGTAAAGATCTCTCCAACTGAGGTTGGTCTGCGTGTACACGAGCGCCTCGATGTCAAGCGTGTGCTCAACCTCAAGGCAAAGGGCATGGCTATGGAGCCAAAGGAGATATTCGTGGATGGCGTCCGTTATTTCGTAATCTATAATGATGGTCCTTCTATTGAGACTCTCGTAGGTGCTGACGGCTGTAGTTATCAGTATGACACCAAGTGGCCTTATCCTTTTGTTGAGGGCAACAGCGCCGACAACCTTCTGCCTGTAACCTACCATGTAGCAAGCTGGACAAAGCATCCTTCGTTCATCACTCTCAGCTATTCTTCAGTGAAGGGTGTATGTGGAGAGCCTGCTCCTGAGGCTCCAACAGTAACACGTTCGCAGGACTATGACGGCAAACTCACTTGGCGTTCAAGCAACGAGGATGTGGTAAAAGTTGACCCAGAGACTGGCAAACTGACCATCGTAGGACCAGGCACAGCTGTTATCAGTGTTTCAGGTGCAGAGACCGACTATCGTCTTGCTCCTGCCACCGTCAGCTACGTTGTAACAATCGAAGAGTCAGACGGTATTGAGGAAATAGTCAACGATACACCGAACGGACCTGCATACGATCTCTCTGGTCGCCGTGCCAATGCTTCAAACAAGGGCATCGTGATTATTGGTGGTCGCAAGATAGTAAATAAGTAAAGGCCCCTTTTCGGTCCTAAAATCAGTTAAGATTTTAAGTTCAATTTTCAGTTAATATTTTGAGCGTTAGCGACTTTCAAGCGAGACTACCCTTCTTATTATCAGTAAGATTTTTAGTATAGATTTTTAGAGAGATTTTAGAACCATTCTGAAAATCTTTACAAAAAATCTAACTAAAAATAGGATGACGATATTTGGGAAAGAGGTCGGGCAAAGCCCTCAAAATCTAAACTAATAATCTGACTGAAAATCTTTACTAACTTGACAGCCTAGGTTAAACCTTTATCAGTATCATAACTAACCTAAATATTAATTTTTTAACAACAATTATGGAAGAAAACAAGATTGAAACTACAGAGTTGGAGAAGAAAGTGAATGAAGCTTTCAACACTGCTGACACAACAAGTCAGTTTGACCAAGAAGACATCGACAAGAACAAGTTCATGGCTATCCTTTGCTATCTCGGTATTCTCATCGTAATACCATTCCTCGTAGCCAAGGAATCGAAGTTTGTAAAGTACCACATCAATCAGGGACTGTGCATGATTGTATTCATTCTCATCCTCGGTGTTATCAGTTACTTACCTATAGTGGGATGGATTGTTGGCGCAGTAAGCGGCATCGCAAGCCTCATCCTCTGCCTCATGGGCATTCTGAATGCAGCACGTGGCGAAGCAAAGGAACTGCCACTGGTTGGTCGCTACACCATCTATAAGTAGTCTTAATTAGGAGTTAGGAATTAGGAGTTAGGAGTTAGGAATGAGTCTAAGCTGTAAGTAAATCCTAATTCCTCATTCCTAATTCCTCATTCCTAATTCAAAAAAACGGGGATGCATGCCTTCAGACGTAAGGCGTGCATCCCCTTTGTTATATGTGTGTGGAGTTCAATGGTAGTTTTGTGCCCACCATTCCGAAGGAGTCATGCCCACGAACTTCTTGAAGTTACGATAGAATGACTGCTCATTGGCGAAGCCACTCTCGTCCGCTATCTGAGTTATCTTCGTGTTCTTTTCCGACGAGGCAATGAGCTGCTGTGCGTACTCTATACGCATTTTGTTTACCATGTCAGAGAATGAGCAATGATACGTGCGGTTGATGTAGTTAGAGATGTAAGTGCGGTTAGAACCGACCTCTGCTACCAAGTCGCTGATCTTCAAGTCCTTTTTCGTGAAATAATGACGCTCAATCATCAGTTCCTCTATCTTCCTGCCGATGATTTCCATGTCTTCTGTTGCCACAGACTCCTGTATCTCTGTCTCCACGCTGTTCTCGTCAAGGCGGAGGGTATCTATTGTAAAGTCACGATTGTAGCAGATATGACTGAGCGAGAATAGCAGGGTGGAGAAGGCCGATGATATAATGACCAGTAACCATAGGTTTGTGCCGAAGAACTGCTTGCCAATGGAGTTTGCAATGCCTGCGACGATGCTGACGATGATTATGGCAATGAGTAGATGGTTCACTGCAGTGGTGTCACGTTTCTCAGTATCAGCATACACCGACCGTAACTCAGCATCAAAAGCCTTCAACTTGCGTATGCCGAGATAGCAGACGCAGATGATCTGGAAGGCGAAGAGCAGCAGTCGCACCTTGTCCATGCCAACGTCTGGCAACATATACTTCGCTAATGCCACCACAAGGCCTGGCAGCAGCCATAGCAACAACTGCCGCAGGCGAAACTCGCCAGAGGTCAGTCGGCACAGATAGCCGTAGAACAGCGGATATACGGACAGCGAGCACAGCGTCCACAGACACTCCATCTCGTATGGCAATCCTATGGTGAAGAACAGTGCATGGCACAGATACAGCACTGTGCAAGTCCCTATATACATCATGAAATACAACTTAGGCACATCACTCCGCTTAGTATTTACAACGAAGCAGATGAGCCAGAAGAGGCACACCATGAAAGGGAGGAAGCTGAATACTGTATGTAGTAGTTGCTCGGGGGTCATGATATTTTGGTTGTTTAGTGGTTTTGTGGTTTTGTGGTTGCAAAGATACAAATAAATTATCAAACAACGCACTTGGCGATGTTTCTTTTTCATTTTGTATGTCGTTGATTTTCAAACTTTCGTACAATATGATAGCATCTTTTTACGATTTGTTAGTTATATTATACCTATTATTATATAAACATCTTCTGATTTATTGTATCTTTGCAATATTATTATCAGCAAATAACTAATGAAAAGAATCATCTACCTACTGTCACTCGTTCTCTTTGCCGTCAATGCGGCATGGGCAGACGACATCAGCGTTGAGCAAGCCATTGGCATTGCCCAGCAGTTTGCTAACCACGATGCCACAGCGGGCGCCCGAAGAAGAGTAACGGGCAAGAGTCTCAACCCCCGACTGGTACATACCGTCAAGTCAAAATCTTTGCAGAAGGACAACGTCTATGTCATCAACCTTGGCGCAGACCAAGGCTATGTCATCGTATCTGGTGACGACCGTGCCGATGCCGAGATTCTCGGCTACTGCGACCACGGCTCTTTTGACTATGCCAAGGCACCTGTGCAGCTGAAGAGCCTGCTGAACATTTATTCGGCAGGCATCGACTCGCTGCGCAGCAATCGCAATGCGACATTACACACCGTCAGGGCAAAGGCACCAAGTGCAGACATGTTAGGCGAGATAGTGGTAGAGCCGCTTATCAAGACAAAATGGAACCAAGAATGGCCATACAATCTGCTTTGCCCAGAGAACTGTCCTACAGGCTGTACCAATACTGCCCTTGCACAGATAATGTACTACTACCGCTGGCCGGAGAAGGCTCATCTCTATAGCCGTTACGGCGGCCAATGGGGGGCCGAGACAGAATATGACTGGGACAATATGAAGTTGGGCTATGGTTGGGACACCACAGAAGAAGAGCATATGGCGGTAGCCGAACTGATGGCAGACATCGGCCGTGCCAATAATACAGATTATAAGCCTCAGCCCGAAGGCAGTTCTGCTGCACCACATATAGATAATCTGGCAGAAGTGTTCAACTACAATCCACGTGCACAGATTCTGCCGTATGAGTCTCTTCAGGACTGTGCGGATGATATCAAGTTGATGCTTGATTCTAAATGTCCGGTTTATTATCAAGCTTCTAATGGAATTGGAGGACACGCCCTCGTTTGCGACGGCTACACAAAGAACAACTACTTCAGTTTCAACTTCGGCTGGGGTGGCGCATCAGACGGATACTACAAGCTTGGAAGCGTTAAAGGATTCAACTATGAGATTTGGATACTCAAGGACTTCAAGCCTTATCCCCATAAGCGCCTCGACATCGACGGCATACGCTACGAGTGCCGTGAGGACGGCGAAGCATCCCTGATGCAACTGGCAGCAGAGGAAATTCAGAATCCTGACCTTGTGATTCCTGACGAACTTGAACTTGAAGGCAGACGATATAAGCTCACCGGCATATACGATAATGCCTTCAAGGGAGTATATCCAGGATTCAACAGCGTTACGATAAACAATAATATACGCTCCATCAGCGAGCGTGCCTTTGTCGGCACAGGCATCAAGAAACTTGTGCTTGGCAATTCCGTTGAGACTATCGGCGACTTTGCTTTCTGGTCATCAGGCATCGAGGAACTCGCCATCGGTCCTTCACCCCTCCACATCGGCAAGCAGGCATTCATGGGATGCACCTTCAATAGCGTGAGTAGTCTTTCGTCTGCCATAGACGTTGACGAGATGGGGTTCTATTCTTGCGGAGTCAAAGGCGACATGTCATGGATTAAGTCCATACGCAGTGTGGGCAAGAAAGCCTTTGCCGGAGCACGCTTCAACGGTTCTGGCGATGCCTGCTTTGATAATCTTGAGCAGATGGCCGACTCGGCCTTCTATGGCATAGGCGGCGACGCCAGATTCGTGTTAGGTCCACGCCTCCGTACCTTGCCACCTTCTGCCATACAGGTTACCAACCTCAAGCGCATCTATATAGACGAGGCGAACCCATACTACACCTGCGATGCGCAGGGCAATGTCTATACCAAGAACTTCTCTACGCTCGTATCCTACAATCCTGTAGATGTTTACGGTATGCTCGATCCTAAGGTTGTCAGACTGGGCACATCTTCATTACCAGGACTCTATTACTATACGCATGGCAGATATGACCTCCACATACCAAAGAATGTTCAGGACGTGACAGATGCCTTCCGTAGTTGCGACCGCGCACTGAGCATCAACAGTCACGCTGCCGTGCCTCCTGAGGCTACCGATGCCAGCTTCAACGACAAGCTTTTGGAGCGAGACGAAAACGGTCATTACGTTCCCCTTTATGTACCGACAGGTTGCACTAATGCCTACGCCAATGCCCCAGGCTGGCGTCGCTTCAGAGGACGTATATATGAGGAAGACTTCGAGAATACTCCTTTCTACAGCGAGGAAGAGGCAACGCTCCCACCTGTTGAGCGCGAATACTACATGGTGGCACACAGCAGCGACCTCGAAGGCGGCAGCATAATGATACCTGTCTCTAAGGTTCAGGACATCAGCGTGATAGAAGACGCAGGATCGCAGCAGATGCGTGTGCGTCATTCCCTCGGCAATGACATACTCAATGTTGACAGCATCACGTGGCAGCCGGGCTTCCTCTACGGACTTGACTATGTATCAGAGGTTGGTGAAGACAAACTGGAGGCATACGGACGCACGTCGAAGATTACGTTCGATGCTACCGTGTTCAGTGAGAACACGCAAGTCTCTATACGCGAATCTGTTCTCGCACCAACATCCATTCCCGGAGCAGTCAGCGGCAATGTTGTCAGCATAGAACTTGCCAACGGTGAGCACCAGCTGGACGGTACTGCCTGCATCAGTATCGACCTCCCTTGTGACGACAAACACATCCCTGTAGCTGCCTACTTCAACAAGGAAACAGGCAAATGGGAACCGATAGCGCATGTATATAATAAAGAGACGCAGCAGATGGAGATCCACACCAGCCACCTCTCTGAGTTTGGTGCCTTCATCATCGATCTGGAATATTCCGTCAAGGCAAATTTCAAACCTATGTACGAATACCTGGCACCTTACGGAATATATGATTTCTATGAGACTGTAGCCAATATCGAGGGACTGTGTCTGAGCGAAGAAAACCAAACGGTCTTTGACCAGTTCAAGGATGACGAGTCGCTATGGCAACAACTCTGGATCGACGGAGGCTACACCACCGCCAGTGCTTTCCTTGGCGAGTCGCCCCTGATGGAGACGCTGAAGGGCTTTGTCGGTAATTTCGGTACAATCATAAGCGTCGTTGATCTCCTTCATGCCGACTACACAGGCGACCGACAGACTGTGCTTGATAAGTCACTCGGTCTTGTCCTTGGACAGGCTCAGAACCTCGCCGGCACCCTGTTTGGCACTCCAGTTCTCACTGCCTCAATGGGTATCGTGGGACTTGTAGGTGTAGCACTCAACAAGTTCGGCACTATCGTGCAAGAGTCACGTGAAGACCTCTTCCGACACGCCATGAAAGTCTATTATTCGAAGGGCAAGTCAGGCACTGTCCATTATCGTTCAGCACGCGATTGGTATCGCATCATGTTACCTATCTTCCGTGAGCCTAAGACTCAAAAAGAACTGAACGACACCATCGACAAGGTCGTATGCGACTACTGCTATGATGTTTGGAAATCAGAGAACAACGATGACTGGAACGAATGTCTCTCCGAGGCTATGAATGAGGGTTGGAAGGCTGATGGTGGACTCACCAGCGCTGTCCGCGATAAGCTCAGCCAAGAGATGCGTTCTGAACTCTATAATGGCGTACTTGTTCCCGTTTTCCAGGCAGTCTTCAACAAGATTACCGAAGAAAACGAAGACCGTGCCCTTGCTGTACAGAACCGCTACGTCAAGTTCATGAATCGTCCTATCGTCATCCGCTTCAAGGACTCCTCATGTCCTCTGGACGAGAAGTCACGCTTCGCTGGCTTGAAACTCCGCATGGTTGGTGCTCCTGAGACAGGCGATGAGGCTGACGGATGGACTACCACCGTGGGCGAAGACGGTTCGTGTGTATTCCAACTTTCTACCATTGCCTACATCAAAAACCAACTGCCTGGACAGTTCGCTCTCCAGAAAGCCAATGGCGATGAGGTGGCAGCCTACGACTTCAAGTTTCCTGATCATTTAGGCGCTGACCAGATAACCATCGACATAGACCTTCACACTCAGGGTGTTATACCAGAAAAGCCTGTACTCAAGGGACTCAACATGGAGTTCACTCCGTCTCTTGTTTACTTCCCTTACGAAACCGTGGGACCCATATATGATGACGATGGAGAATTTGTAATAGAATTTTCTCGTACACTGTATCCATTAACACGTCTTGTAGTAAATGAAAAGCTCGTAGGCACGGACTGGCCTGGGCGAACTGCTGATGAATGGGAACAGGTGTACAAAGAATTCGAAACCTACTTTGGTCCGGAAAAACGTGAAGATCTTTTTGCTCATCATTTCGCCAGCAACCCTCATGTCGGCATCCAACAGTATTTCGCACAGCATGACGACATACGCATCGATGCTGAGGTAGGCGCTGTATATATCGGTCCAGACCTTGTCGGCACCTACGACGTCGCAAGCGGCATGGGCTCAGGCAAATTGAAAATCACCAATCAGTACTCGTTTGTAGAGCATAAGCAGGAAGAGTATTTAGCCAATACCCATTTAGTGCTTGGAGATACGATGCTTGAAGAAGATGTTCCTTTCTTCAAAGGACAGATGAAATATGATCTCGAAGGAACCTTTACTGTTGAATACAACAGCGAGGAGGATGCCTATCAGGTATATTTCGAAGCCGACGGAACTTATCTGCTTTCACTTACACATGCAAGTAGTGTCAGATTGGACCACATAGTAAAACTTCAAGATGAAAGAGGTGCATATCAATATGTTACCATCAAAGGCGTTTCTACCGACGACCTCAATGGCAAGGTAAAGCTCAAGTGTACACGCATGCTTCAGACCACAGAACAGCAACAGAATAACTAATAAACAGCAATTCCCTATGAAAATAAATATTTCATTATCTCATTTTTTCATCCTTTCATTCTTTCATCTTTTCATCTTTTCCGAAGCATACGCACAGAGCTATCAGCGTCTCAGCATCCTGGGTAAGGAAGTAACCACAGCCAACGCCGCCGACATCCTCGGCGACGGAGGCTCTGTCAGCTATGATGCCGCCACTAAGACGCTCACCCTGCGCAATGCCAACCTCCCGTGCGACCCATACAGCCCCGCCATTGAGTCCGTCTATGCCCTCAAGACTATACGCCTCGTGGGCAAGAACCAACTCCGCAACCATGTAGAACTGCGTCAGGCAGCCGACGAAGACATCATCATCACTGGCAATGCAAATACCGACTGCCTCGCCATCGACAGCAAGACAAATAGCATCGTCCTCTATGGACAAAACCAGTTTGACGATACTCCATATTTTTATCCTAACATAACTTTCAGCCACTGTTACGTCACGCTGACCGCTTCCCTCACCGGAGACCTCGGACTGTGGGGAACAGGATCAGACAAACGCAACCGGCTCATCATGCAGAACGCATACCTCTCTGCACAGACCATCAACAAGATAGACCGCATCACCACCAGCCACAAGGCAGGCGTAACCTATCCTGAAGGGGCATACTTCGACAAGAAACTGCACGCCGTAACCCTCGATGGCAAGACCGCACACTTCGGTACCGTCATCATCGACGACCGCGATAATGCAAAGGCATTGAACCACAACTGCTTCTCCCTGCGTCAGAAGGACGGCATGGTCATCAACTATTCCTTCTCCGAGAAACCGATCATCACCTACAGCGGCAGCGACCTTGTGATGACAACCTCCAGCCTCACGGTGCAATACCCACTCCACACCCTCCAGAAACTTATCTTCGTAGGCGAGGCAGACACCCCTGACGGCATAGACCAAGCCACACTCCCTGGCACCAAGTTCTCCTTCTCAGAAGAAGGCACCACCGTCAGCGGCGAGAAGCCCGGCACACCGTTCTACGTCTTCGACACCCGTGGCATGCAGCTCCATCAGGGCATCATCGATGCCAACGGCAAGGCAGATATCCGCATGACTAACCTCCCCAAAGGCATCTACGTCATAAAAACTCAGTCAACATCGTTTAAGATAAAGAAATGACAAAAAAGAAATACGACTGCTATGGGCCTGCTCTCGGACAGTTCCGGCGAGAGCATGGACGTGCCAAGACATACCTGCTTTTCCTTGCATGCGCCATATTCGCATGCGGACTGCTGTATGCCGCCTATTGGTTCAGTATGAGAATATAATAAAACAATAACGATAATGAAAAAGACATTCTTACTTCTGTTTATCTCCCTGTTTGCCATTCAGACAGTGTGGGCAGACGACATCACCGCCGAGCAGGCTCTGCAGATAGCGAAACATTTCGCTGTCAACAACGGTCATGTCAATGGAGCCAAAGGCAAGGCAGCCGCTGCCGAGCCTCGTCTGGCACATGCCGTTAAGTCAAAGTCCTCACAGAAGGACAACGTCTATGTAATCAACCTTGGCACAGACCAAGGCTTCATCCTTGTCTCTGGTGATGATCGTGCAGAACAAGAGATTCTTGGCTATTGCGATCACGGCACGTTCGAGTATGACAAGGCACCTGTGCAACTGCATGACCTGCTGACAGGCTATTCGGGCCGCATAGACAAGGTGCGCGAGACGAAGACCTTGGCAAAGAGCCTGGCGACAACCATGCCTGCCAAGCGTAAGGCGAGAAACATGGGTGATATCGTTGTGGGACCATTGCTCACTACGACATGGAACCAGTGGTATCCCTTCAACAAATACTGTCCAGAAGGTTGCCCTGCTGGATGTGTGCCTATAGCCTATGCGCAGGTGATGAACTACTGGCACTGGCCTGAGAAGACGAAGGGCATGGTAGGGAAGGAGGATTTCTCCGGACGCACCTACGACTGGGACAATATGCTCGACAATTACATATATAGCTATTACGGCTATAACGAAACCCAAGCAAATGCCGTGGCAAGACTCGTTGCCGATATAGGCAAGGCGTGCGGTACTAAATATGACCCTGCGGGCAGTTCTACCTCCTTTATGGAAAATCATCTCATCGACAACTTCGACTACTGGCCTGATATACAATGGGTAAGAAGTGAGAAAGTAGGACCGTTGTTCCCTTACATACAGAAGGAACTTGCAGCCCACCGTCCTGTACTCTATTCTGGATATAGTTCTACATATGGTGCTTATCATGCTCTGGTGTGCGACGGCTACACTACCGATGGCTATATGCACTTCAACTATGGCTGGGGTGGTGCAAGCGATGGATGGTATTATTACTATTCCGAATTCTGGGATGACGGTTCTATCTTCGCCAACCTCCGCCCATACGACTGTGAGGAGATTGTGCATGACGACATTCGCTATCGTATCTACCCTGACAGCAAGGCAGAGATCATCAAGTATGAGCGTGACCATGCCAGAGACATTGACCTGACGATCCCTGCCGCCATCACCGATGCCGAGGGCAAGAGCCACGACGTAGTTCGCATACTCAGTGGCACATTCTCTACAACATGCATGTTCAATACCGTGACCATCGGCGAGAACGTGACAGGCATGGAACCCCACTGCTTCACCAACAGCCATATCAAAAAGCTCATCATCGGCGACAAGGTCGAGACCATACCCGACTATGCATTCCAGCTGACAGGTGTAAACGAACTCATAATAGGTGCATCCGTAAAGCACATCGGCAAGATGGCGTTTGCCTACTGCCAGTGCAACACAGTGACAAGCAAGAGCCCTGCCTTCACCGTGGGAAAGGGTGCGTTCAGCACCTGTCGCATCAACAACTTCGACTGGTTCGGCTGCATCACCGAACTGGCAGACAGCGCATTCCTCGGTGCAACCTTCGGCAGCAAGTTTGCGTCCGACGGCGTGTCACCGTTCAGACAGCTCAAGAGCATTGGCAAGGGAGCCTTCGATGCGGTGCAGTTCCCTGACAAGACATTCTACATACCAGCCTCGCTCAGACGCATCGAGGATGACGCATTCGGCAATAGTCTGTTGTCAAAAATCGTGGTTGACGAAGGCAATCCATACTTCTCCAACAACGATGATTTCTTCAGAAATATGCTGTTCAACAAGAACGGCACCACGCTCATCTATGCCACACCTGTCTGCAGATGGGAGGACCGCTGGCCGGAGGGTGTCGTGCGCCTCGGTCCTAACAGTATTCCAGCGCATTACCAGCGCAATGAGTCTATCTACGGCGTAGGTCGTGAACCGCAGACACTGACCATCCCCAACACCGTCGAGGATGTCACGGGAGCCTTCAGAAGATGTTCGCTGATAAAAAACATCAAATGCTATGCCGTAATGCCGCCTGCTGCTACCGACGACACGTTCAGTGACGTCTTCTTCAAGGACGGCGGACTCCCACTCTATGTACCTAAAGGCACTGCCGAACTCTATGCCGGAGCATCGGGCTGGCGCCGATTTGCGAACATCATCGAGATGGACGAATACAATCCGGCACCACCATCTACCGACCGTCAGTACTACATGGTGCTGCACTGCAGCGACCCATCGGCAAAGGTATCGCCAACCGAGGGCCGCGATGAGAAGGTGAAGAGCATACGCATACCAATCAGCGACGTCCGTGAAATCAGCGTGGGCGACTACGTCACAGGCTCAGGACCTTCCCTTAAGGTCAGCAAAATCGGTGGTGACGAGAATGCCTACCGCGTGGATAGCATCACATGGATGAAGGGATTCGTCTATGGCAATTCAGAAGTCATCGATCTCGACCCGGACAACCGTGTGGCAGAGGCACAGAACTGCACAGTCAAGTTCAACGGAGCGTCTATAGATAGCCCTGTACAGCTTTCAGTCAAGGAGGTGGTGATGGTGCCTTCAATGCCAATACCATCCCGCAATGCTGCAACAGTCGATATCAGCCTGTCCAACGATGTTCACGAACTCAACGGAACGGCAGAGATAACCATACCTGTGAAACTTGATGCAGACGAGAGACCGTTTGCTGCATACTATAACACTGAAACGGGCGAGTGGGAACCTGCATTTGCCACTTACGATGAGGAGCGCCAGCAAGTCACCATCATCACCAATCACCTCTCGATGTTCAGTGTCGGCTGTGTTGACACAAGAAAAGAACAATTTGAAGAGCTATGGTCGCTCAGCTACATCTTATACGACCCTGTAAACACATTCAACGGAGCCGTCGCCGGACTCCTTGAACTCGCCACCAGCGACGACCCTGATGCACTCGCATTCCAGAAGGCAAAGTCGGATCTGGGCGAGTGGACTACATTCGGTCTTGACGGCTTCGCATCCCTCGCCTCAGGACTTGGATGGACTTCTGAGGCATTCGACGATGCCGTAGGCAAACTGGCGTGGGTCAGCACGGCATCAACCTTCCTCGATGCGGCAGCAGCTGACATCAAAGGCGATAACGTAAACGTCGCAGCCAACTCCCTCAAGACCATCATGAGCATAGCCGGAAACTATGCCGGTGCCGTGGTGGGCACACAGATGCTCTCGCTCTCGATGGGTGCCATTGCTTTCATCGGTGTCGCACTCGAACGCCTGGGCACTATGGTCAAGGAGGCACGCATGGACTACGTTCGTGCCATGTACTATTATTATTATAGCAAGGAGGGTGCCAACGAATGCAGTCGATACTCTAACTTCTGCAGGGATGGCAACAGCTACTATCGTGACTACAACGCATGGTACAACATCTTCGAACCTGCATTGAGGAGCCCGCGCATCAACGACCCTAATGCCTACATAGAGCAGGTGGTGCGCCGCTACTGCGATCAGTTCTGGGAGGAGACAAGTCATCAGATCGAGACTTACTGCGAGGCGGAGGCATACAGAAAGGGGTTCGCCTCTTCCCTGTGGATTACCGATGCAGAGAAGCAGGCGGTGTGCGATGAGTATTATGCAGAACTCATAAACGGTCCTATTACAAAGGTGGTCAGCGACATACGCCAGAACCTTGCCGCCGAACAGTTCAGAAGCAGATATGTACCGGCTGCCGTTAGCATGGCGAAATATATGAACACCAAGTTGGGATTCGTTATCAGCGACTCATCATGTCCCGGGGACGGCGAGTCGAAGTATAGCGGCTGGAAAATCCGCTTCACCGAGATACCGTCGGACGTAAAGGACCCGGAGGAGTGGCAGGCTGTCATCGACGAGCATGGCAATTGCAGAATGGGTTTCTTCACGCTCTACTCACTCTACAAGCATAAGGTGAAGCCGCAGTTCACGCTCATTGACTTGAATGGCGTGGAAAGGGCTACGTATGACTACCTGATACCTGATGGCGAGAATCAAATCGTCCTCGGCATCGACCTCGCCACAACAGGCAATGCCATTGCCAACCCTCACCTCGACAACCTGAAACTCGTCTATGACACGGGAAAGTTCGCTTATGGAGCAAAATACTATATCGTCGGAGTTCCCAAAGAAAGTATTTGGCACGGCATCCTTAATGATATTGACAATACTAGAGATGAAGCCAACCTCAACAGTGATCACAGCAAGGAAGCGATTTTCAATTCTGGCTATATACACAAGAACTACAGGGAGCAGTCGGCTGTTGAGCAATGCTTCAACGACATCCGCGAGATAAAGGTCGATGATATGGGCACCATCTTCTTCGGCAATCAGGAGGTGGGCAAGTTCCCAGGCAACGGACTGAAGGGCTCGGGTAAGTTTACCATTAGTGTAAAGAATCCGTTCCATTACCGCACGGCAGACGAGTATATTGATGCGTGGAATGCCAATACAAGCTCATCGGCTGACTTCAATGATGAGGCTATAGAACGATACGCAGATATTCTGGACATCAACCTCCAGCACGATATTGTCTGCAACTTTGAAATAACCCGAAACGAGGACAATAGCGAGTATGACATCACGTACCATGGAGAGGGCACATACATCCTCGACCTCCACTACATAACCGAGGTACACGATCTGGAATGGAGTAAGGCTTCGTTCAGTGAAGTAGATGAAAATGGAGATCCTCAAAGATGGTGGATTGGTGATTTCTGCTCCTGCCCAATCGAGAGCGTCAAAACCACCAACCGAAGCTTCAAAGGCAATGTGACGCTCGATTTCAGCCAAAAGATCAGGGTTGAGGAATAATTACCACCCACATTCTATCCACAATAAACGAAAAGATAATGAAAACAATACTATCAAATACACTTTGCCTCATGCTCCTATTAGTCTGCAGCCTGCATGTTCAGGCACAGACACTCAGCACGAGCGAGATTATCAACGAGAATGCCATTGCTATACACCAGGTTGATGGCTCCATCATCACCTACGCCTTCGAAGACAAACCCGTCATCAGTTACAGTGGCGAAGAACTTGTAATAAGCACCAGCAGCATATCTGTCCAGTACTCTCTTGCCTATTTGCGCAAACTCACGCTTGAGGGTGACTGGAACAGGGTGGACGGCATTGACCAAGCCACCATCCCCGGCACCGAGTTCTCCTTCTCCGATGATGGTGCCAACGTATGTGGCGAGAAGCCCGGCACACCGTTCTACGTCTTCAACACCCGCGGCATGAAACTCCATCAGGGCATCATCGATGCCAACGGCAAGGCAGACATCCGCATGACTAACCTCCCCAAAGGCATCTACGTCATAAAGACCCAGTCAACATCGTTCAAGATAAAGAAATAGCCCCCTCGTTCCCCCATGGGGGGATGGTTGAGGTGATGGGTGGGTTATTATTCACTATTCGTTATTCGCTATTCACTAATCTGTCATCACAAAATATTCTTGATAATGAGAAAAATCTATCTACTCCTCGTTGCCCTGTTCGCCATTCAGACAGCATGGGCAGACGACATCACAGTTCCTCAGGCATTGCAGATAGCGAAGCAATTCGCCATCAGCGACGGTCAGAGCAATAGAGCCAAAGGCAAGGCAGCCACTGCCGAGCCTCGCCTGGCACATACCGTAAAGTCAAAGTCCTCACAGAAGGACAACGTCTACGTCATCAACCTGGGCCAGGACCAGGGCTTCGTGATCGTCTCAGGCGAGGACGGAGCGGACGAACTCGTCCTGGGCTACTGCGACCACGGTTCCTTCGACTATGACAAGGCACCCATTCAGCTGAAGGACCTGCTGACGGTATATTCGGCAGGCGTGGATTCGCTGCGCATGTACGGTGCACCGGAAAAGAAGGACGCAGCAAAAGAAGACGGTGCGGACGGGAAGCAGACCGTACATGACGGCAACATCGTGCTTGGCTACCAGAATGGCCCGGTGCAGCTGCTGGACATGCTAACGATACCGACGGAAGGCGCAGATCCGCAGCGTATGCCTGGTGGCCCAAGGAAGGCAGGAGCGATTTCCTGGACAGGTGGGGACTTTGGCGCCACCATCGTCGGTCCCCTGCTCACCACTACATGGAGCCAATGGTGGCCATACAACCAGCTCTGTCCTCCTGGCTGCCCTACGGGCTGCTATCCTACAGCCATTGCGCAGGTCATGAATTATTGGAAGTGGCCCAAGCAGAGCAG
>JAZUKC010000064.1:0-14234 GCA_045643065.1 Prevotella sp. | reverse complement strand
TTCGATGAAAGCAAAGTGGGACTTGATGAGAAAGAACTTCTTGAAAGGAAAATTTTCTTGGCCCAGAGAACACTTGACTCGCTTAATCTCAGGCTCTCTGTAGCGAAAGAATGATATTGTGTTATATAGGAGGTCCCTTGTCTTTTTTAACACAGAGACACTGAGGACACTGAGTTCACAGAGATTCTTTGAGTTTCATTCGGGGTTAGAACGTGCTGCATAGTACTCTAAAAACTCCGTGTCCTCTGTGCTCTCCGTGTCTCTGTGTTAATAATAAGAGGGTGCTGAGTAGTTGCACTTCCTTGTGGTTACTATTGCGTGATAGCGGTGAGAATACGGTTGGCTGTTTCTTCCTTCGAACAGAACGGAAGTTCGTTGATGCCATCGGTAGAGATTATGGTAACGCGATTGGTGTCAACGGCGAAGCCCGTCTCGCCAGAGGCAATAGTGTTTGCACAAATGAAGTTCGCATTCTTCTTTGTCAATTTCTTACGTGAGTTCTCAATCAGATTTTCTGTCTCCATAGAGAAACCAACGAGCAACTGTCCTTCCGGCTTGTTGTCGCCCAGATATTGCAGAATATCTTTCGTCCTTTTGAGCGGGATAGATAGGTCACCATCATGCTTCTTCATCTTGTGATCTGCGTAATTTGCAGGAGTATAATCAGCAACGGCGCTACACATTATTATAATGTTATGGTCTTTGCTTCGTGATGTAACCTCTACAAACATATCCTCTGCACTAATCACAGGCACAACATTGATGCCCTCATGCGCCTTGACGCTGACAGGACCAGAGACAAGCGTAACCTCTGCACCACGCAGCAGTGCCATCTTGGCTATGGCATAGCCCATCTTGCCAGACGAGTGGTTGGTGATGAAGCGCACAGGATCTATTGATTCCTGTGTAGGACCGGCAGTAACGAGCACACGTCTGCCTTCCATGTCGTGGGGTAGGGCGATGTGACGCATGATGTTCTGCTTGAGAACTTCCTCCGATGGCATCTTGCCGCTGCCTACATCGCCACATGCCAATCGGCCAGAGGCAGGTGTGATAATGTGGAATCCGTAGTGCTCCAGACGCTTCAGGTTGTCCTGAAGGATTGGATTCTCCCACATATTGGTATTCATGGCAGGAGCAACGAGTTTTGGAGTCTTACATGCGAAAATGGTAGTCGTGAGCATGTCGTCGCAGATACCGTTAGCCATCTTGCCAATAACGTTGGCTGATGCCGGTGCTACGAGGAATATGTCGGCACGCTTGGCCAAAGCAACATGCTCCACCTGAAACTGGAAATTACGGTCAAACGTATCAACAAGGCACTTGTTGCTGGTCAGTGTCTCAAAGGTTGTAGGCGTAATGAAGTTGCAGGCGTTCTTCGTCATGATGACGTGAACGTCTGCGTGTTGTTTTACCAACATTGAGGCGAGGTTGGCTATTTTGTAGGCAGCGATGCTACCTGTCACGCCAAGGACTACAGTCTTGTTTTTCAGCATATAATGTGGAGCCTATTGGTTTTCAAGTCGTCCGTGCTTCTCGTAGTTGGCCTTGCGGACGATAGCGTTGTTGTCGTCAACGAAAAGGACGGTAGGACGATGACTGGCAACCTCGTCAGGAGACATATTTGCGTATGCCATAATGATGACCTTGTCGCCAACGCTCACGCACTTAGCGGCAGCACCATTAAGGCAGATGATACCAGAACCGGCCTCGCCTGCTATGGTGTAAGTTTCAAAGCGATTGCCGTTATTGATGTCAACAATCTGTACCTTCTCGTATTCGTAGATGCCAGCTTCTTCAAGAAGATTAGTGTCAATAGTGACACTGCCCACATAGTCGAGATCAGCCTGTGTTACTGTGGCGCGGTGAATCTTTGCCTTTAACAGAGTTATTTCCATTATGAATTATCCTTCGATAATAAAATTGTCAATGAGACGGGTTTTACCGATATATACAGCGATAGCAACGAGTGTCTCGCCGTTGATCTGGCTAACGCGCTGGATGTTAGTGAAATCTACAACCTCAACGTAGTCTATGCGAGCCAGCGGTTCGGTCTCAAGGTTCTCCTTTATTATATTAATAACAGCATCAGCATTGCGCTCGCCTGCCTCAATGGCAGCCTTGCCTTTAGCGAGACTCTTTGAAAGAATGAGAGCAGCCTGACGCTCTTCTGCTGAGAGATATGTGTTACGACTTGACTTTGCCAGACCGTCGTCCTCGCGAACGATAGG
The DNA here is from genome assembly GCA_045643065.1 of Prevotella sp. Taxonomy (GTDB): domain Bacteria; phylum Bacteroidota; class Bacteroidia; order Bacteroidales; family Bacteroidaceae; genus Prevotella. Next base: position 12,003 of record JAZUKC010000064.1, on the reverse strand, counting down.
GCAAGGGACAATCTCGATGTCGAAATCAAGGTCGCGGACGAATCGCTTGATAGTCGCCAACTGCTGAGCATCCTTCTGTCCGAAGTAAGCACGGTCAGGGCAAACGATGTTGAACAGTTTGCCTACCACAGTACATACGCCACGGAAGTGGATTGGACGAACAGCACCACACAGCAGTTCTGTTGTCTCGGTTGTGTCGATGAACGAAGTGAAATGGTCAGGGTACATCTCCGATGGCTCTGGATTGAAGATGATGTTGCCACCAGCCTCCTCCACCTTCTCCATGTCACGGTTCAGGTCGCGAGGGTAAGCCTCAAGGTCTTCGTTAGGACCAAACTGTATAGGGTTAACGAATACCGACACCACGGTGCGGTCGTTCTGTTCTGCTGATTTGCTGATGAGGCTCTGATGGCCTTCATGCAGGAATCCCATTGTTGGCACGAGACCAACGGTGAGTCCTTCCTTGCGCCATGCCTTTACGATGGCGCGAACTTCTTGTATAGTCTTTACTACTTGCATTTTATGTATGTGAGGCATTGAATGCCTCACGGTATTAACGGGAAACTTAGTTAATATAATTTTTCCAAAACATCATCGCTGATGCCGAAGGTATGCTCCTGTGCAGGGAACGTCTGTGCCTCCACGTCAGCCTTGTACTGACTGAATGCTTCGACCATGATGTCGTGGATGTTGGCGTATCTCTTTGCAAACTTTGGCGTGAAACCGTCAGTATATCCCAACATGTCCTGATAAACCAGCACCTGTCCGTCGCAGTATTTGCCCGCACCGATGCCAATGGTTATGGCCGGAATCTTTTCTGTTATGATCTTTGCCAACTGCTCAGGCACACACTCAAGCGTAAGCGCAAAGGCGCCAGCCTCGCACACTGCCTTGGCATCATCGATAAGTTTCTGTGCCACGGCAGCTGTCTTTCCTTGAACGCGGAAACCACCTAAGGTGTTGAATGACTGAGGAGTGAGTCCGATGTGAGCAACTACAGGAATTCCTGCCTGCACGATAGCTTTTATGCGGTCGGCATATTCTGCTCCACCTTCCATTTTGACTGCCTGACAGTTAGTTGCCTTCACGATGCGTCCGGCGTTCATTACGGCGTCGTAAACCGACCCCTGGTAAGACATGAACGGCATGTCGATGACAACGAATGTGTCCTTTGCACCACGGCAGACAGCCTGTCCATGATGAATCATATCGTCAACGGTCACGGCGAGAGTGTTCTCATAACCAAGGATGACGTTGCCTAAAGAGTCGCCGACAAGAATCATGTCCACGCCAGCCTGCTCCATGGCATGAGCCGTAGGGCAATCGTAGGCGGTGAGCATGCTTATGCGGCGCTTCCCCTTCTGTTCGAGGAAGTATGTTGTTGTCTTCTTCATTAGTTGTTGTATTCTGCAGTTATCTTGCAGATGTTGATTATCGTCTGCATGGCTTTCTCCATTACCTGGCATGATGCAAACTCGTAAGGGCCGTGGAAATTGACTCCACCGGCAAAGATGTTAGGACAAGGCAAACCCTTGAACGACAGCTGTGCACCATCCGTTCCGCCACGGATTGGCTCAACGCGTGGTGGCACACCAGCGTCCTGCATTGCACGAAGCACAATGTCGATGACGTGCATCTGTGGGTCAATCTTCTCCTTCATGTTGTAGTATTGGTCGTTGACCTCAACCGTTACGGTGCCTTCGCCGTACTTCTCGTTGAGCAAACGTTCCACCTTTTTAATATATGCCTTGCGGTCTTCGAACGTCTTACGGTCATGGTCGCGTATTATGTACTGCAACTTGGCGTTCTCAATGCCACCCTCAATGTGAAGCAGATGGTAGAAACCCTGATAGCCTTCGGTGGTCTCTGGTGTCTGATCGGCAGGGAGCATACCAGCAAACTCCATCGCTACGAGGTTCGCATTGATCATCTTGCCCTTAGCATAGCCAGGGTGAACACTTACGCCCTTGATCAGAACCTTTGCAGCAGCAGCGTTGAAATTCTCATATTCCAGTTCGCCGAGGTCGCCGCCATCGATGGTATAAGCCCATTCGCAACCGAACTTCTCCACGTCAAAGTGGTGAGCACCCATGCCAATCTCCTCGTCAGGGTTGAAACCAACGCGAATCTTACCATGCTTCACTTCGTTATGCTCCTTAAGCCATACCATTGCCTGGATAATCTCAGCGATACCCGCTTTGTCATCAGCGCCCAGCAGGGTTGTGCCATCTGTGACGATGAGGTCTTCTCCTACATGGTGCAGAAGCTCAGGGAACTTTGATGGCGAAGAGACAATACCCTCAGAGAGGGTGATGTCCTTGCCGTCGTAGTTCTTCACGATACGAGGCTTAATGTTAGCACCCGAGCAGTCAGGGCTTGTGTCATAGTGAGATATGAAGCCGATGACTGGGGCGTCATGCTTTATGTTGGCAGGCAAGGTAGCATAGACGTAACCCTTGTCGTCCATTTCTACGTCTTCGAGGCCTTCGTTTTCGAGTTCAGCCTTGAGATATGCAGCGAAGGTCATTTGCTTCTCCGGTGTACTTGGAACTGTCTGTGACTCCTCGCTCGACTGTGTGTCAAACTTAGTGTAGTTGAGGAAACGTTCTATTAAGTCCATTTCTTGATGTTATTGGTAGTCTTTGTTTTATAATGAAATCGCAAACAAATATGACAAATAATTGTCTGATTGCTTGGTGTCTATAGTAGGTCGGGCCTCAGGCGCTTTGTTCTTTCCATAGCCTGCTCCATCTCCCATTCCTTGATCTTAGCCTCATGGCCAGAGAGAAGCACAGGCGGCACTCCCCATGTCTCGTCAGGGTTGGCTACAGGATGATACTCCGCAGGGCGTGTGTAGCATGGTGGCTCAAGCAGATTGTCCTGGAACGAATCGGATAATGCCGACTCTACATCGCCAATCACGCCCGGAATGATGCGCACGATGCTGTCTGCCATGACCGCTGCAGCCAGTTCTCCACCCGTAAGGACATAGTCGCCTATGCTCACCTCCTTCGTTATCAGATGCTCTCGTATGCGATAATCGATGCCCTTGTAATGCCCGCAGATGATGATGATGTTCTCCTTCATCGACAGTTCGTTGGCCATCGGCTGGGAGAATGTCTCACCGTCAGGAGCAGTGAAGATGACCTCGTCATAATGACGCTCAGCCTTCAATGCAGAAATACATGCGTCAAGAGGCTGGCACTGTATGACCATGCCTGCCTTTCCGCCAAACGGATAGTCGTCCACACGCTTCCATTTGTCGGCTGTATAGTCGCGGAGATTATGCACATGAATCTCCACAAGACCCTTCTTTTGTGCTCGCGCCAGAATGCTCTCATTAATGAACGGTTCGAGCATTTGTGGTAGCACTGTGATGATGTCTATTCTCATAATTATGCGCAAAATTACAAAAGTTTTTTGAATTAACACAATTTTATAGATTTTTTGGCACTTTTATTAAAATAAATTATTACTTTTGCATGTACTTTCATAGAAACTAACTAATTAACGATAAAAAATGCTAGATTTAATTAAGACACCGCTAAGCGGTATCGTACCTCCTTTGGTAACCCCTCTTCTTGATAACGAAACAGTAGATGTGGAAAGTCTCGAACACCTCATTGAGCATCTCATTGCGGGTGGAGTGCATGGTCTTTTTGTGCTTGGCACGACTGGCGAAGCGCAATCGCTTTCGTATAAAGTCCGTGAGACGATGATTCGCGAGTCATGTCGCATCAACAATGGTCGCCTCCCTATCCTCATCTGCATCACAGACACTTCTATCGTTGAGTCTATTCGCTTGGCCAACATCGCGAAGGAGTGTGGTGCTGACGGACTTGTTTCTGCTCCACCTTATTATTTTGCTACAGGTCAGCCAGAGCTTGCACAGTTCTATGAGGAACTCGTTCCACAACTTCCACTCCCAATTTTCCTTTACAACATGCCAAGCCATGTAAAGGTTAGCTTCGCTCCTGAGACGGTTGCTCGTCTTGCAAAGATGAAGCAGGTGGTTGGTTTGAAGGACTCAAGTGCCAACGCTACCTATTTCCAGCAGGTTATGTACCTCACACGCAAGGTCAATCCTAACTTCGCCATGTTCTGCGGCCCTGAGGAAATGACCGGCGAACTCGTGATGATGGGTGCAAATGGTGGTGTCAACGGCGGCGCAAACATGTTCCCTGAGCTGTATGTTGCAATGTACGATGCTGCAAAAGCGAAGGACGTTGAACGTCTCATAGCACTGCAGAAACTTATCATGCAGATCTCTTGCTCTATCTACACCATCGGCCGTCATGGCTCAAGCTACTTGAAGGGTTTGAAGTGTGCATGCCAGCAGTTAGGTGTTATTGGCGACGATTTCGTGGCAAGCCCATTCTATAAGTTCGATCAACCAGAGCGCGATAAGGTGACTCTTGCACTTGCAACCTTGCCAATCAAGGGCGGTAAGTTGGAGCTCTAATACTCGTTCTGTAAGGCGTTGGTATTCAATACGTTTGGTAAAAGGTATTGAAACGCCTTCCGTTTCCTATTGATTTACCCGGTGATTCCTATTGATTCACCCGGTGATTCCTATTGATTTACAAAGCCATTTATTTCAAAGGCCAATCTAACTACTAAAAATGAACATAATTGACCTTATTATTTTCCTGCTTTTCACCGTCGGAACAATCATGTTTGGATACATGTTCGGACGAAAGAAGCAGAGCAGTGACGAGTTTACACGAGGCGGCGGCAAGGTGCCGGGATGGGTTGTCGGCTTGTCCATTTTTGCATCCTTCTGCTCCAGCATCTCGTTCTTAGGCTATTGCTCGTCGGCTTATAGCGGCAACTGGAATGCCTTCGTTTTCACCATTTCGATACTTCCTGCCGGATTGCTCGCCATGAAGTATTTCGTGCCGTTCTATCGTTCGCTGGGCAGCATCAGCGCTTATAGCTACTTTGAAGAGCGTTTCGGTCGCTGGGCACGTGTCTATGCCTCTACGTTCTATCTGTTTACGCAGATTTGTCGTGCAGGCGCTATCCTCTATCTCCTTGCCGTTCCGATGAACGTGTTGATGGGTTGGAACATTCCTATGGTGGTGACTGTCACGGGTTTAGGTATTATATTGTACAGTCAGAAAGGTGGATTGAAATCTGTGATATGGACCGAAGCGTTGCAAGGTGCTATACTTATTTTTGGCGCTCTGATATGCCTCGGCGTGCTGATGTTCTCCATGCCAGAGGGCCCAGGACAGGTGTTCGACATCGCTTTTGCAAATGACAAGTTCTCGCTCGGTTCGTTTGACGGAAGCCTTGTTGAGAGTACGTTCTGGGTATGCCTCATTTACGGCATGTTTACCAATCTGAACAACTTCGCTATCGACCAGAGTTACACGCAACGTTACTGTGCTGCACCATCGCTGAACGAAGCCCGTAAGAGTGCGTTCTGGGGTTCGCTGCTGACACTTCCTGTCAATTTCGTGCTGTTTCTCATAGGTACATGCCTCTTTGCGTTCTATACGGTGAACAGTGGAGTGCTGCCAGCAGACATCAAGAGCGACTACGTCTTTCCTTATTTTATTATACACGAGCTTCCTGTCGGCCTCGTCGGCCTCCTCATTGCGTCCATCTTCTGCGCCGGAATGAGTACCGTTGCCACGAGCGTTACGAGCTCTGGCACCATCATCATGACCGACTTCTACTCGTATCTGCGTCCTAACGCAACGGACGAGAGTAAGGTTCGTGTGCTGCGAATTGCGAGTATCACGGTGGGTGTCTTAGGCATTCTCGTCGCTATGGCATTCATGCTCTTTGAGAATGCGCTGGATGCATGGTGGGCATTGTCGAGCATCTGCTCGGGCGGTGTACTCGGTATGTTCCTCCTTGCATACCTCTGTCCTAAGGCAAAGAAACCACATGTCATTGTTGCCGTCACCATTGGTGTGGCGTCATTGATACTCATTGCCCTGCAGACGGTATTCACCGAGTACCTTGGCATCAGTAAATTCGTGCATGTAAACCTCAGTATCGTAATTTCTACATTATTAATATTCCTTGTCGGTTTCTTGCTGACAAAGGTAAAAACAAATAAATAGTAAATAAATAGTAAACCGTAAATAGTTAAATCGTAAATAAATAGTAAATTGTAAATAGTTAAATAGTAAATAAATAGAATTGTAAATAGTTAAATAGTAAATAAATATCGTGAACAAGATTGTAAGAAAGGAACAATTCTCTGAGAAGGTTTTCCTCTTGGAGGTTGAAGCACCGCTGATCGCTAAGAGCCGTAAGGCGGGACACTTCGTTATTGTTCGTCCTGATGCACAGGGCGAGCGTGTGCCATTGACCATTGCCGATGCCAACATCGAGCGTGGAACTATCACACTGGTAATCCAGAAAGTAGGTCTGTCGAGCACAAAGATATGCGACCTCAACGTGGGCGATTCTATCCTCGACGTTGTAGGACCATTGGGCAACGCTACTCATATCGAGAAGTACGGCACAGTGCTTTGTGCTTCGGGTGGCGTAGGTACGGCACCACTGCTGCCTATCGTCAAGGCATTGAAGGCTGCCGGCAACCGCGTCCTGTCGGTTATTGCAGGTCGTTCGGCTGACCTTGTTATCCTTGAGGATCAGATTCGTGAGTACTCTGATGAGGTCATCGTTATGACTGACGATGGTTCAAAGGGCGAAAAGGGTGTTGTTACCGTTGGTATGGAGAAGTTCATCCAGCAGGAAAAAATAGACAAGGCGTTTGCCATCGGTCCTGCTATCATGATGAAGTTTGCTTGTCTCACAACCCAGAAGTACGACATCCCTACTGATGTTTCGCTCAACACCATCATGGTTGACGGTACAGGTATGTGTGGCGCTTGTCGTCTTACCATTGGTGGCAAGACCAAGTTCGTATGTATCGACGGTCCTGAGTTTGACGGTGCACAGGTCGATTGGGACGAGATGTTCAAGCGTATGGGTACCTTCAAGAAGGAGGAACTGCTTGAGATGGAGAACTTTGAGGAGCATTGCACTGGTCTTACCACTGCTGCTACCGACGATTTCACTACCGACATCGTGATGGACGATGACCCAACAAACGACACAATAGAGATTCTTACCGACCGTTCGGCTGCTTGGCGTGAGGAGATTCGCAAGTCGATGAAGCCAAAGGAGCGTACACAGATTGAGCGTGTCATCATGCCAGAGCTCGACCCTGAGTATCGTGCTACCACTCGTCTTGAGGAGGTAAATATGGGACTTACCAAGGAGCAGGCTCTCCTTGAGGCTAAGCGCTGTCTTGATTGTGCAAACCCAACATGTGTGGAGGGTTGCCCTGTCAATGTCAATATACCATCGTTCATCAAGAACATCGAGCGTGGTCAGTTCCTCGCTGCTGCTAAGGTGTTGAAGAATACATCGGCTCTGCCTGCTGTTTGTGGTCGTGTTTGTCCTCAGGAGAAGCAGTGTGAGAGCAAGTGTATGCACCTGAAGATGGGCAAGAAGGCTGTTGCTATCGGTTATCTTGAGCGCTTCGCTGCCGACTACGAGCGTGAGTCGGGCAACGCTACTCTGCCTGAGTGCGCACCTGCTAACGGCATAAAGGTGGCTGTTGTAGGTTCTGGTCCTTCGGGATTGAGCTTCGCTGGCGATATGATTAAGAAGGGTTATGAGGTTCATGTCTTTGAGGCTCTGCACGAGATTGGTGGCGTATTGAAGTACGGCATCCCTGAGTTCCGTCTCCCTAACCGTATCGTTGAGTTCGAGATTGACAACCTCCGCAAGCTCGGTGTTAAGTTCTTCGCTGATACTATCGTAGGTAAGACAATAACTATTGACGAGCTTGAGGCACAGGGTTTCAAGGGAATCTTCGTAGGTTCAGGTGCTGGTCTGCCTAACTTCATGAACATCCAGGGCGAGAACCTTATTAATATAATGTCGTCAAACGAGTATCTGACTCGTGTAAACCTCATGGATGCTGCCAATCCAAAGATGGATACGCCTATCAATCCTGCTAAGTCGGTGCTCGTAGTTGGTGGTGGTAACACTGCGATGGACTCTTGCCGTACGGCAAAGCGTTTGGGTGCTGAGGTGACATTGGTATATCGTCGTTCAGAGGCTGAGATGCCAGCACGTCTCGAAGAGGTTAAGCATGCTAAGGAGGAGGGCATCAACTTCCTCACGCTGCACAACCCAATCGAATACATCGGCGATGAGAATGGTGCCGTAAAGCAGGCTGTCCTTGCAGTAATGGAACTCGGAGAACCAGACGCTTCTGGTCGTCGCAGTCCTGTTGACACAGGCAAGCGCATCACCATCGATGTTGATCAGGTAGTCGTTGCTGTTGGTGTGAGTCCTAATCCGCTGGTACCAAAGTCGGTAGCAGGTCTTGAACTCGGTCGCAAGAACACCATCGCCGTAAACGATCAGATGGAGTCAAGCCACGCAGGTCTCTACGCCGGCGGTGACATTGTCCGCGGTGGTGCAACCGTTATCTTAGCCATGGGCGACGGTCGCCGTGCCGCAGCCAGCATGGATGAGAAACTGAGCAAGTAATGTTTTATGGGGGCGTGTCAAAAGTAACTGGCACGCCCCCATACTGTAGATAAAAATATAGAAAATAGTTGTTTTTATCTATTGATGTTTATCTGTAACACATCGGAGTTACTGATGCCGAAGTCACCGTGCAGTATTTCCGTGACAAACTGAAAGGTGTGATGCCTGCACAGTATGCAGCGCCAGAGGGAAGAATAACAATTATTGGTGCACAGTAAAAGCCACAACGTGGGCGACATCCTGTTATATTCAGTGGAGTTACAGGATGTCGCCCACGTTGGTACTAAAAAAACTCGCACCCTTAGTAGGATGCGAGAAATAGTTGGGGGAGATAGATTTGTTACATCATTTGATAAGGCAGTTGCGCGAGCATGTCAGCAAACTGATTGATGCCCTTCTCCAACTTCTTGCCTATCATCATCTTCATCATCATGTTAAGCTCTGACTTCAGCGTCAGGCGCATCTTCGAGCCTCCGGCAGATACAGGCAGCACCTGTATCCAGAGGGTAGCCTCGATAGGCGATGCCTTTGTCTGCATCTTTATGCAACGATTCTCTTCACGCTCAACGATTTCGAGAGCCATGGTGCCAATCATTGGCACTGGGAAGATGATAGTATCGCTGGTCAGCTCTACCTCCTTGAGTTTCTCCAGCTGTGCTGGGTCCTGTCCTGCCTCACGCATCTTCTCTGCTACCATCGGGTTGTTGGCAGCATTTTCGAGTATAGGGCGGAAGGTCTCAAGGTTAGAGAGTTTCTGATATACCTGCTCACACTGAGCCTGTGGTATAAACTTTATTTCACTTTCGTACTTTGCCATAATTACTTGAGGTCGTTACGCCAGTTAGAAGGATCCTTACGCCATTCTGCCAGCACTGCAAGGTCAGACTCCTGGATGTAACCGGTCTTTGCTGCAATGGCAGTGGTGTGCTCGTAGTCAGAGAGAGTTACGAGACGAAGGTTTGCTGCCTTGAAAGCCTCCTCGGCAACAGGGAATCCGTAAGTGTATGACGCAACCATGCCTATCACGTCGTAACCAGCATTGCGCAGAGCCTCAACAGCCTTCAGCGAACTGCCGCCAGTAGAGATAAGGTCCTCAACTACAATCACCTTGCTACCCTCAGGTATGGTACCCTCAATCTGGTTGCCCATGCCGTGATCTTTTGGCTTCGGACGAACGTAGCAGTAAGGCAGAAGGAGTTCCTCTGCAACGAGTGCACCCTGTGCGATGGCACCAGTAGCCACACCTGCTACAGCAGTAGCCTCAGGGAATTCGCTATTGATGAGGTGGCAGAGTTCCTGCTTTACGAACGAGCGTACCTCTGGGTAAGCCAGAGTCTTGCGGTTGTCTGTATAGATAGGCGACTTCCATCCTGATGCCCATGTGAATGGGTTCTGTGGTTGTAGCTTGATAGCCTTAATGGCAAGCAGCTTTGCTGCAAATGCATTCTTTATTGCTTCCATGTTTTTATTCGTTGTGAGTTGTTGTTATTATTAGTTTCTGCAAAGTTACTTATTTTTTCTGAATAATGAGAATCTTTTTCAAAAAAAATGTTGTAAGACATTACACAAACGAGCGTTGCTTCCACCGTTTACTGTACCATCGCCATACAAATATAGAGCCGCGGATGCCTTCATCGAGGATAAACGCACACCACATGCCTACCAGTCCCCAACCGAATGCGATGCCAAAGAGCCATCCAAAGAATACGCCTACTATCCATTGCACCGTGATGCCAACATAGAACGGGAAATTGACGTCGCCTACACTTCGCAGTACCGTAGTGTAGTAGATGTTGCTGACTTTGCCTATCTCTACGGCAATATCTACGATTAAGATGGTACAACCTAACGCTATGATGTCCGGATTGTCTGTAAGCAGATTGAATATTCCCTCACCTGCAAAGGCGAACATGACGCTAAGCACCATCGTTATTATGAGTGCCACGCGCAGGGCATACCATCCTAACTTGTAGCTTGCATGGTAGCGATGCTCGCCAACGAGATGTCCGATGACGATGCCTGCACCCTGTGCCATGCAGATGCTGAAGATATAGACGAACATAACAGCGTTGACAACATACATGCGGGTGGTCAGCGCCTCCGTGCCGAGCATGTTTATGAAATAGGTTATGACAACCTGCTGGGCGTTGTACGACATGTTCTCGCCTGCCGATGGCAAACCGATGCGCAGCAGGTTCTTCATCTCATGCAGTAGTTCCTTTATCGGGGCACGGAATGCTTCTACCATTCTGCTCCAAGGAATAAGCTTCGTAAAGAGTATGCCGAACAGCGTGAACGCTGCCACTCCACGTGAGATGTTAGTAGCGATGGCAGCACCTTCTACACCGAGTGCAGGCAAGCCGAAGTGTCCAAAGATGAGGGCGTAGTTGCCAAAGGCGTTAACCACGTTGACAAGCATAACGACCAACATCGGGTAGTTCGCTTTATGGTCGGCACGAAGGGATGCAGAGATGGTGAGATGCAGTGCTTGGAAAAATGCGAACGCACCTGCCAACTGCATGTATGGCAGTCCGTATGCCATCAGGTTATCCTTCAATCCCATCCAGTTGAGCAACATCGGTGCGCCAGCAGAGAGGATAAACGAGATGACGGCACCGCTTACCACGTTCAGCAGCAATGCCATCGCTGTCACCTGTTCCATCTTCTGGCGGTTGCCAGCACCAAGATATTGCGAGCAGAGCACCGTCGTTCCGATGTTGATAATCTGGAAAACAAGGAACGCGAACGTGATAAGTTGATTTGCCACACCGACTGCTGCCACCGCCTCATCAGAGTATTGCGACAGCATAAAAGTATCTGTGGCGCCCATAAGCGTCACAAGCAGCATTTCTATAAAAATAGGGAGTGCTAAAGAGCGGATGTCTTTACGTAAATTCATTGGAATGCAAAATTACACATTTTCTTTCACATTCCTCTCATTTCTCTCTCGCTTTTTCATGCATACCCATGTTTTTTACGATTCGGTCAAGTCGGTGGGGGCTTTTACCATAACTTCTCTGGTATCCTTTTATATAACAAACTGTTATTTGAACACTGTTGTTAACTGTGGTTCTATGAGTTTTTGTGTGGGTAAACATAGTTTGTTTTTGTAATTAAAAGCTATGATGTTATCGAACGAAACGTAAGTATTGAGCATGTTAAAACTACTTGATCAGCGTTGTTTGAGTGCTAACGAATGTTCGTTTGAGTGCAAGCAAATGTTCGTTTGAGTGCAATCGTACAATGGTGCGAGTGCTATGAAACGAAAACGATCATCTCCCACACGCTTTCTCGGAGAACCCTTTTATTTAACCTTAGTTCGACGAATTTTGTAAAACCCGATATTTGGCTGGAAGCCAATACTTTGAGTAACCCCGTACGCAGTGCGGGGATAGCGCGTATCCACAATATCTGCCTGGAAGGCAGTACCTTGATACGTTCACTGTGATGTACGACCAACTGAACGTATCA
>JAZUKC010000063.1:0-3519 GCA_045643065.1 Prevotella sp. | reverse complement strand
ATCCACCTGTGCACGCGCCAGTTCGATGCCCGCCTCTGATGCCGAGAGATGATGCCCTTGCTCTGCGACAACCGCCGTCTGTGTGTTGCGCGAACGAAGTGCCTGCTCGTATGCAGCCTTGGCACTTAGATAAGCGGTGTGGACATTGTCATACTGCTGCTGCGTTACAGCATCCTGGGCGAGAAGTTTCTGAAAGCGGGCATCCTCCCTTTGTGCATTCTCCATCTGCACGCGAGCCGCCTCAATGCCGGCTTCGGTCACGGTGATACTTGTCTTTGTGGTATTGATGCTGCTTGCCGTACCCTGCGAACCGCGTTCGGCACGACTGAGATCGGCCTCTGCCTGAGCCAGACGAAGACGGAACTCTGCATCCTCGATAATGATAAGCGTATCGCCCTTCTTTACCTCCTGAAATTCGGTAAAACGCACCTCACGAATGAAACCTTGCACACGGCAGTTCTGTGGCACAATGTTCTGACACACACGGGCATTATCGGTCACTTCGCCACCGCCGAAATGCATAAACTGACTTGCAGCATACGCTGCACCACACGCTATACAGACAATCACGATAGCGTTATAAATGTAGGTTGAAATCTTTTCCTTATTCATATTTTATAATATTTATACTTGGCTCCTCTATTAAAGATTCCCCCTTAGGGGGTTAGGGGGGCTACAGGGTATTTGCTATGTATTTAAGTTTGAAATAGTTGTAAAGCATATTGATGCGTGCATTCACCAAAGCCATTTCGGCAGAGAGCTTCATGTTTGAAGCATCGAGCATGTCGGTGAGGAGCGCCAAATCATTTTCATAACGGTTCTTGACCACAGCATAGTTCTGGTCGGCAAGTTCCACCTGCTTTTCCTGTGTGCTCACCTCGACAGAACTGGTCAACAGATTGGTGTAGTTTGCCTGTACGGCATTTTCTATTCCTTCGCGCGCCAGCTGCACACTTTCGCGAGCTTGAGTGCTTTCGTGTCGTGCCTTGCGGATGTCATGCTTGTTCTTCCAAAGGCTTGAAAGATTGTACTTTACCCCAATGCCGACGAACCACACATTGACGTTGGCGTTCTTAGGAATCAAGTCGGAGGTGTAAGGGCCAAACAGGTTATTTTCTGCCACTACAGCGACCGATGGAAGCGATGCTGCTCGGGTGTTCCTTATCTTCTGCTCGGACATTTCTGTGGCAAGTGAAGCTTGACGGATGTCGATGTTGCTTTCCGTGGCTTTCTGTTGCCATGACTCCTCGGAGGCAAGTGCCTGGAGTGCCAAGCCTTCTTCTTCGAGTGATTGCGCGTCAATTTCAAAATCCTCTCCCTCAGGCAGATGAATTGTAGTGCCTATCTGATGACGGATAATCCTTTGTGCATCATCCACTTGTGTCTTGGCAAGCAGAAGGCTTTGCAGTTGCAATTCGTATCGGGTAATGTCATTCTTTAGTACCGTTCCCTGTTCCCTGCGAGCCTTCATCTGTTCGATTACCTTTTCCGTCAGTTCAATGTTCTTCGCAATCACCTGTGACTGGTTCTGAAGTTTGTACAGGTCAAGGTAATAACCGGTAAGCAGGAAACGCACCTCTTGGCGATTCTTCTCTACATCAAGTTCTGCCAACTGATGCCCCAACTTTGCCATCTCAATACCCGAGCGAATAGCACCACCAGCATAGATTACCTGACTCACCTGAGCCGTGAAACTGTTGCCCCAATGTGGTGTCGGTTGTTTGCCATTCGGCACCTGCTGAGGACCAAGCCCCGGCACGATGTATTCCGTTGTGCCACTGGTGGAAAAACCTCGCGACATCAGGAAAGCATTGCCCGTGTAGGAACCTTGCACGCTTGATTCAACACTCGGCAGCAAGGCAGATTTTGCCGATGCTACCCCTTCTTCTGCAGCCTTCAAAGCCACTTCGCTGACCTTGATGCGCTGATTCTGTTGGTCAGCCAAGTCAAAAAGCGACTGAAGACTCATCCTTTGCTGTGCAAACGTAGGTACACAGCAGCTTGCTCCGACCATCACCCAGACAGCCAGAGCACAAAGAAACTTGTGATTGTTCATTAATAAGATAAATGTATTCTTATGATTCATTATTCGTCAAAAATATTCCTTCCCTCGGAAATACGAATAATGAACCTTGATGGCTCGGACAAACCTTTACGTTTGCCACAATGCGCTACAAACCTCTCTGATTAGGGAACAGATCAGGAGAAGAATTTCGAGCACTATTAATTGCGAAATCCAAAATCGAGCGCAAAGTTACAAAAAAAATCTCAAAACTCGAAAAAAATTCTTCCAAAAAAACAAAAAGTGCAACCATCGCGATGATGATTGCACCCATATTTCTATAATGTTTTTGTAATGTAAATGCCTTTACGCCGCTCTCCATTGCGTAGGTGTCTTTCCTGTAAGAGCCTTGAAGAAACGGACGAAGTGTTGTGGATATTCAAAGCCGAGACGTTGGCTGATTTGAGAGACGGAGAGGACCCCCTCCCTGCCTCCCCGAGGGGAGGAGATGGATAGTAACTCCTTGGCTTTGGCGAGGATGCGATCATTGATGAGATCTTTTGCTGTTCGACCTGTTTCAGTCTTTACCAACGTACCGAAGTAACCAGTGGAGAGACAACATTTGTCGGCAAAGTAAGCTACGGTAGGCAAACGCGAAGCGGCTCCCTCCCTTTGGGGGAGGGCGGGGGGAGAGGCTATGTAATCATCGAGAAGGGATAGGAATTTCTTCACTACGCTATGGTTTATCTCTTCGCGAGTGATGAACTGACGATCGTAGAAACGGAGGCAGTAATTTAGAAGGAGTTCGATGTGACTGACTACCAATTCACGTGTATGCTTATCGATGGCATGATGCAGTTCCTGTTCAATCATATTGAGTACACCCTTGAAGATTTCTACCTCCTGAGCGGAGAGGTGAAGTGCTTCGTTACTGGTATAATCGAAGAACTCATAACGGCTCATCTGTTTGCCAAGTGAAGTGCGGTTGAGAAGGTCTGGATGGAAAGCTAAACCGATGTATTTTGCAAATGGCACCTCAGGGTTAGGTTCTACTGTTACCACTTGACCTGGTGCAAAACTTGTGACGGTCATCTCATCAAAGTCGTACTCTGTGCGTCCGTATGAGAGTTTGCAACCCCTATTCTCCTTCAGATAGATAGCATATAAGCCATAGTGCATCATGCACTCCTTGATGTGCTCTGTATTATCTACATGAATAACGCTTACAAGAGGATGAAGTGTCTCCATCCCGTTGTAGTCGTTGAACTGCTGTATTGTGTCTAAATGAATCTGTTGCATTTATATAATTTGTGATTTAAGCCTGGAAGGCTTTATCTGAGTAACCGGGGGCAACGCCCTCGGATTACGAAGATACCTACCACAACAGCCTGGAGGGCTGTACCTTGTACTCGATGTTAGTCCTTGAAGAACAGATCGTTTGATGGATCCTCACCCATCTCTATAAGCCACTCCTCATACTCCTCTCGAAACGTCTTTACTTTATGGTGTTCTTTCTG
>JAZUKC010000062.1:0-12116 GCA_045643065.1 Prevotella sp. | reverse complement strand
ATCCAATCAACAAGTAACTTGTGCCTGGAAGGCACTACTCTGATACGTTCAGTTGGTCGTACATCACAGTGAACGTATCAAGGTACTGCCTTCCAGGCAGATATTGTGGATACGCGCTATCCCCGCACTGCGTACGGGGTTACTCAAGGTATTGGCTTCCAGCCAAATATCGGGTTTTACAAAATTCGTCGAACTCAGGTTAATTAATAATGAATAATTATTTTCCATTCGGCACAGACATGCATATATTCACTCCCCTGCCTTTATTAATAACTGCATAGCACTCGGCGGAGTTTTATTGAGGACAATGCAGCACGTTTGCAATTATTCATTATTCATTATTAATTATTCAATAAAAATATTAAAGTGTCTCTGTGTTAAAGGAAGATGAGCGACAACAGGTTTAGAAACTACTGTCAAATAATCTTAAGAAAACTCAAAAAACAACGAAAGTTTTTCGTCAATACACATATTATTATTAACTTTGCAAAAATTTAACGATAGCAAATGAGTAATAACAGCAACAACATCGAGAATAGTCCTACACTGACGGACATAGCCATCGGTACGGCATTCGGTGCTGGATTCTGGCCCTGGGGACCAGGAACTGCTGGAGCTGCAGTAGCTACCGCCGTGTGGTGTTGCTATGCCTTGACTATCACGGACTACGATACGGTCCTGATTATCACGGCATTGCTTGCTGTGCTCTTTACGCTGATAAGCATCAGACCTATCGACAGACTGGAGAAATTCTGGGGACCAGATCCTTCACGAGTAGTGATTGACGAGGCCGTGGGCGTATGGATAACGCTGTTGGCCGTGCCTTCAAGTCGCGAATGGTACTATATCCTGGCGGCATTCCTGCTTTTCAGAGCGATGGACATCCTCAAACCTCTCGGCTGCAGGTGGTTAGACAAGAACATACATGGCGGATGGGGCGTGATGCTCGACGACATCCTTGCGGGCATCTATGGTGCCGGCATATTGCTGTGGATAACCTTCCTGACATGACAAAGGGTGTAGTGAAGGAGTTTGGCAAGGCCCAGGTGTCGTCGATTGTATCTACTGCGTGCGACTTTACCGTAACGGCCGTGGTGTTCAAGATTGTTGAACACGTGGTGCTAAGCACTGCATCGGGGGCTGTAGCAGGCGGAATAGTCAACTGCATCATCAACTATCTGTGGACGTTCAAGGGTTCGCAGCGCAGCAAGACCGGCGTAGCGGTGAGGTTCTTCATGGTATGGATGGGCAGCGTTCTGCTCAACACGTTCGGGACGGAATACGGCGTGAAGGCTGTTACTCATGTCAGCGCAATGATGGGAAATGGTTGCGGACAGAGTCTGCCTATTGTATTGGCAGTGAAAGCAACGGTGGCAATAGCCGTCGCAGTATTCTGGAACTTCACGTTGCAGAAATTCTACGTCTATAAAAAGTAGCCCCCTCCCGTCCTCACCGAGGGGAGGAGAATTATGATGTAATAAAACCGGAAGATGAAAATATACGATTCAATAAGGGACGGCATACAGCACTTTATATATAAGGTGATAGATCCAGGAGTGCGTGCTGCTGTAAAGATTGGCATAACGCCTAACGTTGTGACGACAATGGGCATGCTTGGAAATGCCGTCGGTGCAGCTATGCTGGTGTATGCAGCATTGGAATGCCCGGCCAGCGACTACAGTATGATAGGCTGGGCAGGCGTGGTCATCATCGTGTCGTCTATCATGGACATGGTGGATGGCTACATGGCACGTACCGCAAATATGTGTTCTACGTTCGGAGCGTTCTACGATTCTGTGCTCGACCGCTACTGCGAACTGCTCACTCTCTCGGGATTGGCGTTCTACTTCATGCAGACAGGATGGCCTCTGGCTGCTGTCACGACGTTCTGTTCGCTGATAGGCAGCATCATGGTAAGCTACGTCAGGGCGCGTGCCGAAGGGCTTGACCTGGAGTGTAAGGTAGGACTCATGCAGCGTCCGGAGCGTGTCGTGGTAACCATCTTAGGCATGATACTGGCTGGTTTCTGCCAGTCGCTGGTATCGTTCGATGCCCTGTGGTTCGTAATCGTTACACAAGCTATCATCGCCGTACTGGCAAACTACACAGCGTTCTATCGTATTCTACACGTAAAGAATCAGCTGTAAGTTCCATCCCTGCCTCCCCGAAGGGGAGAAAAGTAGAACACCCCATAACTCTTTAACTCTATAACTCTTTAACTTCGAGCGAAGCGAGACAATGTCCAACAAATACCTCAAGCACCTCATCAACATCATCGTTGTTGCCACGCCGATAATCATCTTTGCCCTACTCTACTTCCTTTTGGGCAAATGGCCGAACTATCTGTTCAACGATATTGACGTTGCTGACGTTTACAACCTTGAGAAGTCGCTCTTTGGCATTACTGTTGCAGGAGGAGAAGTCCTGACACCGTGCGAGTATTTCAATATTCATCACTGTGCCTTCATGGACATTCTCTCTGGTCTGCTCTACCTCTGCTGGGTGCCACTGCCTGTCATCTACGCCATCGTGCTGCAGCTTCAGGGACACAGCAACATAGCGATACGCTTCACATCGGCATTCCTCATGGTCAATCTCATTGGCTTCGCCGGCTATTACATCCACCCTGCTTCGCCACCATGGTACGTCATGCAGTTCGGTTTTGAACCAATACGCGGCACTCCGGGCAATGTTGCAGGTTTCGAACACTTCGACGAGATAGTCGGATTCCCTGTGTTTCACAGCATCTACGGCAAGAATGCCAACGTCTTTGCTGCCATCCCTTCGCTCCATGCTGCCTACAACGTGGTGACATTCTACTACGCAATGAAGATAAAGAACAACCGCCCATGGCAGGCGTTCATCGGTTTCGTTGCCGTAGGCATCTGGTTTGCTGCCGTCTATAGCGGACACCATTATATAATAGACGTTACGTTAGGCATCATCACCGCCATCGTCGGCACGTTGCTCTTTGAGCATGCAGTGCTGCGCATCCCTGCTGTCGGCAAGGCATACGCCAAGACATCAGCATGGCTGTCACGCAAACTATAGATAGAGAAAATCAACTTTCGCAAGCTCGCTTGCTTCAGTTTCAGGGAGTTATGGGGAAGTTATAGGGAAGATATAATGGAGATAAAGGGACAATAGTAATGTCTCTATATCTTCTCTTTATCTTCGCGAATAGCTATCTCCCCGTTATCTCCAAAGAAAGTGGAGCAAAACTTGAGTAAGAAATATTAACAACTAACATATCAAACAAAAAAACAGAAAACTATGGCACAATCAACTATTAAGCCTGCTACTGGCAAGCTTGGTGTTATGGTTGTAGGCTGCGGTGCAGTTTCTACAACATTCATGACTGGTGTGCTGATGGCTCGCAAGGGTCTCGCTAAGCCAGTCGGTTCAATGACTCAGTATGACAAGATTCGTGTTGGCAAAGGCGCTGACAAGAAGTACCTCCACTATAACGAGATAGTTCCTATCGCTGACCTCAACGACATCGTATTCGGCACATGGGACGTTTACCCTGCAAACGCTTTTGATGCTGCTGTCAACGCTGACGTGCTCAAGGCTAAGGACATCATCCCTGTAGAGGACGAGCTGAAGCAGATTGTTCCTATGCCTGCTGCATTCGACAAGAACTTCGCAAAGCGTCTTGACGGCGAGAACGTCAAGGACTGCAAGGACCGTTGGGACATGGTAGAGCAGCTGCGTGCTGACATCCGTAACTTCAAGGCAGAGAAGGGTTGCGACCGCATCGTTGTGCTCTGGGCTGCATCAACAGAGGTTTACGTGCCTATCAACATGGAGGTTCATGACACTCTCGAGCATCTTGAGGCTGCAATGAAGGCTAACGACTGCGAGAACATCGCTCCTTCTATGTGCTATGCTTACGCTGCTCTTGCTGAGGGCGCTCCATTCATCATGGGTGCTCCTAACACTACTGTTGACATCCCTGCAATGTGGGAGATGGCAGAGAAGACTCAGATGCCTATCTGCGGCAAGGACTTCAAGACTGGTCAGACTCTCGTAAAGTCTGGTTTCGCTCCTATCATCGGCACTCGTTGCCTCGGTCTGAACGGATGGTTCTCAACAAACATCCTCGGCAACCGCGATGGTCTCGTACTCGACGAGCCTGCTAACTTCCGCACAAAGGAGGTTTCTAAGCTCTCTACACTCGAGACAATCCTCAAGGCAGAGAATCAGCCTGACCTCTACACAGACTACTACCACAAGGTGCGCATCAACTACTATCCTCCTCGCAACGACGAGAAGGAGGCTTGGGACAACATCGACATCTTCGGATGGATGGGCTATCCAATGCAAATCAAGATCAACTTCCTCTGCCGCGACTCTATCCTCGCTGCTCCTGTTTGTCTTGACCTCGTGCTCCTTTCTGACCTCGCTATGCGTGCAGGCAAGGTAGGCATCCAGCGCTTCCTCTCGTTCTTCCTCAAGGCTCCTATGCACGATTATACTCAGGGCGAGGAGGCTGTCAACCATCTCTATGAGCAGCACACAATGCTCAAGAACGCTATCCGCGAGATGGGTGGCTATGAGGCTGACGAGGAAATCGATTAATGACTCACCCTCTTTCCCCCTCCCGCTATTAGGGAGGGGGTATTACTTATTTTTCACTAAACGATTGCAGTCTTGGTAAAAAGATTATTATTTTCAGTCATAACACTGCTGTTTGCACTTGGCATCAGCGCACAGAACATTACCGGCGTCGTGATTGACGCTGCCACTGGCGATAGCATCCCACAGGCGGGAGTTGTCTATCGCACTCACCACATCATGGTTGCCGCTGACCAGAACGGCCGCTTCTCCATTGAGCGTCATAACGGATGGAAGCTGTTCTTCACAGCTGTGGGCTACAAGACCCGTGAGATTACCGTCAATGAGAAGACGGGTAATCATCTTGTCATAAAACTCAAACCAGACACTAAACAGCTCGACGAGGTTGTCGTAAGTGCTAAACGAAATAGATATTCACGCAAGAACAATCCTGCAGTGGAACTCATGAAGCGTGTCATCGCTGCAAAGAAGAAGTCGGACTTGTCTAACAATGACTTCTATGAGTTCTACAAGTATCAGAAGATTACTCTCGCATACAATGACGTAACGCAGGAGGAACTGCAGGCTCAGAAGGAAAAGGGCAACAAGGCTTGGCTCGTAGATCAGGTGGAGTACTGTCCTATGAACGGTAAACTAATCTGTCCGGTACAGATTAGCGAGACGGTCAGCCGTAAGGTGTACCGTAAGGATCCTCGCACAGAGAAGACTACCATCCTGGGCGAGAGTTCACAGGGTGTCGCCAACCTCGTAGAGACGGCAGGCAACATCCTTGATGCAACGGTGAAGGATGTATTTACCGATGTTGACATCTACGACGATCAGGTGCGTCTGCTTCAGTTCCCTTTCACGTCTCCTATCGGTAAGGATGCCATTGACTTCTACCGTTACTACATCGTCGATACGTGTATGGTAGGCAAGGATAAGTGTATCAATTTGTCGTTCGTACCTAACAATCAGCAGGACTTTGGTTTCCGTGGTGACATCTGGGTGTTGGCAGACTCTACTCTGCATGTCCGCAAGGTGTCTTTGACCATACCGAAGAAGAGCGACGTCAACTTTGTTGACAAGATGCAGATTGAGCAGGAGTACATACAACTGCCTGACGGACAGTGGGTACTCGATACTGATAACATGCTCGTGGAGCTGAAGATAAACCGTTACTTGGATAAGGCGGTGGTGCTTCGTTCTACAAAACTTTCTGACTATAGTTTCGAACATTTAGCAAAGACGAACTTCCGTGGTTCGGCCACGCTCGTCAAGGATGCTGACGCAAAGAATCGCGGCAACGAGTTCTGGAAGCAGTTCAGAACGGTAGAGCTGACAAAGTCGGAGTCTTCGGTCGGTTCTTTCGCCAAGAGCATTGCCAGCATTCCTGGCATGAGTACGGTGCTCTTTGTGGTAAAGGCGTTCATGAACAACTACGTGAGTTGTACTGCCAATGACTCAATAAAGTCTAAGTTCGACATCGGACCTGTCAACACGATGATAAACAAGAACATCGTTGATGGTTGGCGCTTCCGTCTATCGGGCAGAACAACGGCCGCACTGAACCCTCATCTCTTCTGGAATGGTTACATCGCACGTGGCATGGACAGCCACAAGTGGTACTACTCTACCCTCTTCACCTACGCCTTCAAGCGTAAGAACAACGAGCCATGGGAGTTCCCTATCCGCCAGATTACGTTCCTTTCGGAGTCTGACATTATGTCGCCATCTGACAAGTTCCTCCCGACGAACAAGGACAACGTGTTCATGGCGTTCAAGACACGCAGCATCGACAAGATGTATTTCTACAACCGTCAGGAACTGGAGTTCAAGTACGAGACTCTTGCTGGCTTCGCCACCACCTTCGGGCTTAAGGCAGAGGGCATTAAGGGCGCTGCAAAGATGCAGTTCATCAATCTAGACGGCACTCCTCACGACGAAGAGATACGCACAACGGAGGCACATCTTGGATTCCGTTTCGCTCCTGGTGAGACCTTCATCAACACCAAGCAGCGCCGTTACCCTATCAATCTGGATGTACCTATCTTCACTCTCGACCACACCATCTCTATGGATGGCATCTTGGGTAGCACCAATAAGTCAAACTTCACAGAGGCAACCATCTATAAGCGCTTCTGGCTTAACTCATGGGGAAAGCTTGATTGTTACGTTGCAGGTGGTGCTCAGTGGGACAAGGTTCCGTTCCCATTGCTCATCATGCCAAAGGTCAATCTGAGTTGGTTGGGACAGCCAGGAACATACACTTTCCAGCTGATGAACAACATGGAGTTCCTCAACGACCGCTACGCCATGTGGCACATCTCGTGGGACATGAACGGAAAACTCTTCAACCGTGTGCCACTGCTCAAGCATCTCAAGTGGCGTGAGTACATCAGTTGCCGCGGTATGTATGGCAAACTGACTGACAAGAACAACCCATTCCTGCCTCAGAATGCCTCTGACAAGGTTCTTATGCAGTTCCCAGAGGGTTGTAATGTCATGACGCCAAACACTCCATACGTCGAGGTGGTAGTAGGTGTACACAACATCTTCAAGTTCCTGGAGGTTGACTACATCCGCCGCATGACCTATCGTGACCTTGACAGTTCCATAAAGAGTGGCGTCCGCTTCGCCATCAACATGACATTCTAATATAAATGCATAATGCATAATTCATAATTCTTTAATCTCTTAATCTCTTAATCTCTTAATTTCTTAATTTCTTAATTTCTTAATTTCTTAATCTCTTAATTTCTTAATCTCTTAATCTCTTAATCTCTTAATCTCTTAATCTCTTAATGTAACTGCTCAAGTCCCTTGTCTTTTTTAACACAGAGACAGTATTAATTAATAATGAATAATTTGAAACATGCTGCATAGAACTCAAAAATCTCTGACCTCCGTGTCCTCTGTGCCTCTGTGTTAAACAGACAGGGGGGATGGATAGATGTTCATTATTCATTATTAATTATTCACTATTCATTATTCATTTAAATTGCTCTCCGTGTCTCTGTGTTATAAAAATAAGAGAGTGCTGAGTAGTTATCTCTTAATCTCTTAATCTCTTAATCTCTTAATTTTTTAATCTCTTAATCTCTTAATCTCTTAATCTCTTAATTTCTTAATCTCTTAATCTCTTAATCCCCTAAAACCTCTAACCTAAAAACCAATGACCACAATAAAAGACCAATCCTTTGGCGGAGAACGCCCACTGTTCGGCATCGAGGACACACGCCTTGAGAACATCGTCATCACCGATGGCGAGTCAGGAATAAAATGCTGCAAGAACCTTGAAGCCGACCAATGTAAGTTCTACGGTAAATACCCATGGTGGCATGTTGACGGTAGCGTCATCACCAACTGTTACTTTGCACCTGCCTCACGCTCTGCCATCTGGTACAGCCAGAGAATGGTTATGAAAGACTGTATCATCGACGGACCGAAGTTCTTCCGTGAGATGGAAGACCTGACTCTCGAGAACGTTACCATCAACGATGCCGATGAGACATTCTGGAAGGTAAACGGTCTGCGTGTCAAGAACCTGAAACTCCACGATGGCACCTACCCTTTCATGTTCTGCAACGACATCTACGTTGACGGACTTGAGAGCGACTCAAAGTATGTGTTCCAGTATTGCAAGAACGTGGAGGTACACAACGCACGCATTACGACAAAGGACAGTTTCTGGGAGTGTGAGAACGTAACTGTTTACGACTCTGTTCTCGATGGCGAATACCTCGCATGGCACTCAAAGAACGTCCGCCTTGTTCGCTGCCACATAGCAGGCGAACAGCCATTGTGTTATCTCGACGGCATAACTCTCGAAGACTGCACCTTCGACTCTGCATGCGACCGTGCCTTTGAGGACAGCCAAAACATCAACGCCACCATCAAGGGCAGCATCACAGAAATCAAGAACCCAATCTCTGGAATCATAAAGGCAGACAACATAGAGAAGATAACCTACGATGAGTTTGCCAAAGCCCACAACTGCGAGATTAAGAGATTAAGAGATTAAGAGATTAAGAAATTAAGAAATTAAGAAATTAAGAAATTAGAAAATCCGTAATTCCTTAATTCCCTAATTCCGTTAATCCGTTCCTAACCTAAAAACAAAAAAAACAAATGAAATCTATCAAAGTCGGAATCATCGGTGCCGGATGGATTGCCCACAAGATGGCACAAGCACTTGCACCACTCAACAATGCAGAAGTACACGCAATAGCCTCACGTTCAGAAGATAAAGCAAAAGCTTTTGCAGACGAATATGGCATTGCAAAAGCATACGGCAGCTACGAAGCCCTTGTCTCTGACCCAGACGTGGACCTCGTCTATGTTGCCACACCTCATTCTCATCACTATCAGCACGCCCGTCTCGCCATAGAGCATCTGAAACCAGTGCTTGTAGAGAAAGCCTTCACTGCCAACGAACGTGAAGCACAGGAACTTATCGACATGGCTCATGAACGCAACGTGTTCATCACAGAAGCCATCTGGACACGCTACATGCCTCTCTCTCATAAGGTCAAGGAACTGATGGATAGTGGCATCATCGGTGAGCCACGCATCCTGACAGCTACGCTCTGCTACATGATGGAACAAAAGGAACGCATCCTGCGTCCTGATCTTTGTGGCGGTGCCCTACTCGACCTTGGTGTGTACGTCCTCAACTTCGCCCGTATGTACTTCGGTACAGACATCACACGCACCGTAACCAACTGTCATTTAGGTTCTACCGGCGTGGATATGATGGAAAGTATATCGCTCAGTTATGCCGACGGACGTATGGCAAACCTTCAGTCTGGTGCTCTCACTCTCAATGACCGCCAAGGTATAATCAGCGGAACAGACGGTTACATCAAGGTTGACAACGTCAACTGTCCTGAAGTCATAGAGGTATGGCGCAACTACGAACTCGTAGAACGCATAGAGAAACCTGCAGACATGGTCAACGGGTATGAGTATCAGGTCCTCGAATGCAAGCGCTGTATCGAAGCCGGTCTCATTGAATCCCCAATGATGCCTCATGCCGAAACCATCTCCATCATGAAGCAGATGGACGAGATGCGTAAGGAATGGGGAGTGAAGTACCCAATGGACTAACCCGCCCCTTCCGTTTATTTGATTTACTAATATCCCGCAAACAAATATAATCCGCAATAAATTTGTAATATTTGTTTGCAATTTCTCACCCAATACAACCTACATGCAAATTACTATCCAACAAAAAAAAAACCACAAAATCCACACAACAACACCAATAAAAAAAATCGTTTAATCCATGCACCCCACTGACATGTCAGCAGATACACAGATTAAACGAATAATAACAGAATCCGGAATAAACCTTACTTCTTGAAATAACGGTTGAACAGACCCTGGAAACCAGCTCCATGACGAGCCTCATCCTTTGCCATCTCATGTACAGAGTCATGGATAGCATCCAGGTTCAGTTTCTTTGCAACAGCAGCGATGTCCATCTTGCCCTTGCAAGCACCTTCCTCTGCCAGCATACGCTTCTCAACGTTTGTCTTAGTGTCCCAGACAACCTCGCCGAGCATCTCTGCGAAACGAGCAGCATGCTCTGCCTCCTCAAAGGCGTAACGCTTGAATGCCTCTGCTATCTCTGGATAGCCCTCACGGTCAGCCTGACGGCTCATAGCCAGATACATACCAACCTCTGTACATTCACCGTTGAAGTGGTCAACGAGACCCTGACGAACAAAATCGCCATCAGCACCTTCAGGAATACTACTTGCTATACCGAGCTCATGCTCTGTTACAAACTGAAGACCAGCGTCTTCTTCTACCATCTTAAACTTACTTCCAGGAACTTTGCACAATGGGCAACGCTCTGGAGCGGCATCACCTTCGTGTACATAGCCGCATACAGGACAAATCCATTTAGCCATAGTCTTTTTGTTTTTTAGTTTTCAGTCTCACACACCACAAAAGCAGCAGCAAGACACATTATTATTATATAAGTCGTAATTTCTTAAGCCCTTAATCTCTTAATCTCTTAATTTCTTAATTTCTTAATCTCTTAATTTTTTAATCTCTTAATCCTTTAATTTCTTAATCTCTTAATCCTTTAATTTCTTAATCTCTTAATCCCTTAATTTCTTAATCTTTTAATTTCTTAATCTTTTAATTTCTTAATTTCTTAATCTTTTAATTTTTTAATTTTACTCAAGCGTCGCGCCAGCGTACTTCACAAGGTCATCCTTCATCTTTGTAACGTTCTGGATAGCATACTTATAAGGAACAGTAATCTCACTGCCGATACTTACAGGCAATGCAGCAAATGCGATGTTACCCTTACCAATAGTACAAGAAGTCACCGCCTTGTCTATCTTCATCAGCCTGTTACTCTTCTTTATCTCGTTCGAGAAATAATTGCCCTCAAGGAGCACCTCAGAGTTAGCACGAGGGTTTACGCACACACTAAGATTACCACCAGCACAATTGTAATAATTATTCAGCAAGTGAACCTTTCCTACCCTCACCATAGGCATACGCTGCTTGCAGCCATTGCCCCATACACAGTTAGCATAGGTAACGTTGAGAAAACCTAATGGTTCTTTGTCACTGCCACCAATCAGGTTTGTATTCTGATGCATCAGCGAACGCTCTGTATAGCTGAACGTACACCAGCTGACAGTAAAGAAATCAGAAGAGTTCGTAATGTCAAAATTTCCGTCCATACCATCTACAAAGTCACAGTGATCCACCCACACGTTTTTACAATGTGTAGCAGTCAGAAGATCGTTACCACCGACGTCGATAGAACCAGGACCAATGAACTTCAGGTTGCGGATAATGATATTCTCACCTGTAAGCTTGAAGATGCCCGACTTACGGTATGTCTCATTCAGGTCACCCGACTTGTCCATGATAGCCTTACGGGTAAGGAACTCTGCCCTTTCCTTCACCTGAACATGATTATCAAGTTCACCACCGCCACCAGAAGTGCTTGCATCGAAAGCACCGCCAGCCTTTATTGTCTCGTGAATCTCTGGCGTGACAAACCATTTTGTGCAGAGACGCGCATTGTTGATGCCCAGGATTGTCTTATCCTTAACATCCTTCAGGCCGATAGATTCCGAAATCACGAAGTCGCCAGCAGAGCCATCAAGCACCACAATGCTATACTTCTTTACAGCATTCTTTATGTCGTTATCACTCTTAACATCAGTAGCTTTCAGCACCTTAATGCTTTCAGCATCCACAGCCTTACCTTTCGCGTTTACCACCTTTCCGTCCTTGTAGATGTATCCACCGCCACCTGTTATTTCATAAGTAGCAGACTTGTCTGTACGAGAAGACATAGTACAGAAGCCGAACGGCTTGTTCAGATCAAATTTCGACTGTGCGTTAGCCATAACACACATCATCAGAGCGAAGATGGTTAGTAGTTGTAGTTTCATAAGAAAGTATCGTTAATTTAGAAGTTAGATTCAAAATTGTTTGGCAAAAATAATAAATTTCTTCCATACAACCACCATTTACTCACATTTTTTTACACACCGCCCCTTTTTTAACTTCCATTCACT
>JAZUKC010000061.1:0-15604 GCA_045643065.1 Prevotella sp. | reverse complement strand
CCCTTATGACGAATTGTTTAACATAAACTGATTTTTTAAGATGAAAACTTATATGCCCTCAGATGGGCTTAGGTGGAGTCGTGATAGCGGCTCTGCCCACTGTGATATTCCTCAAAGTGTCGTTCTCGGACGGCCTGGGGGAGGGGTAAGTGTTTAAACTTGTAGGGAGGTTAAAGCCGTTATACTTTAACCGTTAAACATTAAACTTTATATTCGATCAAGAACAATCTTAATGAGTTCGTCAATCTTGCCTTTGTAGTTAGTGTCAGAATTCTTTGCTAACCTGTTTGCAACAACCATGCAGCATGTAGTGGCTTTATGGCCAAGAAGAGCCGAAAGACCAGCAAGAGCAGAAGATTCCATTTCGAAATTGGTAATTTTATGTCCTTGATATTCAAACGATTCTATCTTAGCATTCTGATCTTTGTCGGCAAGTGGAATGCGAAGCACTCTGCCCTGTGGTCCGTAAAATCCGCCACATGAGATGGTTACACCACGAACCATTTTCTGAGATGAAATTCGGTCAGTAAGTTCCTTGTCGGCATGAATAGTGTAAGGAGCAGTAAGCAGGTTACTCCACTTCATGTGTGCACGGAAAGCCTTCTCAAAATTCAAGTCGCAGACATCATTCCTGCCACTATAGAAATTTAGTAATCCATCGAAACCAATGCTAATCTCCGACGCAATGAAAGTACCCACTGGAGTAAAAGGCTGAAGTCCTCCGCAAGTGCCAATTCTAACTAATGTAAGAGTGCGATGGGTTGGATAATCAGTACGTGTTTCGAAATTGATGTTAGCAAGAGCATCGAGTTCGTTGACAACGATGTCAATATTGTCACATCCAATTCCAGTTGACAAAGCAGTTATTCGCTTACCGTTGTACATGCCAGTAATGGTATGAAATTCACGGTTTGACACCTCTGCCTCTATACTCTCAAAGTGAGATGCGACAAGAGAGACACGACCAGGATCACCAACGAGGATTACCCGGTCGGCAAGCTGTTCTGGCTTCAAGTGAAGGTGGAAGCAACTACCGTCAGAATTTATGATAAGTTCTGATTCTAGATAATATTTCTGTTCCATATTTTTAGTTTTGGGGTTTGTTTTTTACATCTTTCTCAATTCAGAGTAGAGTCCTTTAAGTTCCTGCTCTGATTCACGAATGGTGTCAGCAAGTCGGTTCTTGTTGTCAAGGTCTGACTTACTATACATCAGTCGGTATTCAGATAACTGACGTTCAAGATTTTCTATTTTTATCCGGATATTCTTTCGCGCTATAGGTTCTTTACTCTCCGTAGAAGCAACCTCTGTCTGCTTAGCATCCTTCAGCACTTCTGCTATGCGCTTGTTTATCAAGTTTTTCTCCGATTCTGAAGGCCATGTGTCAGAGATGTGCTCTATCAAGGCATAAGACTTAAGCCGTGCGGGTTCTGTTTCTTCAACATCATAATAACTCCATGGCTGCTTGTTCTGCATGGTGTAGATGCAAATCATTCCTTCCGGCTGTCTTCGCGTGGTAGCTAACCATGCAATAGAATCGGTCTCATCTTCGATATAGTAAAGGTCGCTGGCAGACGACACGAATGGAAACGGTAGTCGCTGAGGAGCAAGATATGACATTGTCTCAGTATCAAAGGTAGTTGTGTAAAGAGAGAAACTATTACCGTTGTTATCCTCCTCGCTTCGGGCAGCAAAGTAAAGCGTCTGTCCGTCAGGCATAGGGAAAGGATTTATGATGTCAATAAAAGTACCATTGATGCGAACAAGTTCAGGTTCGCCCCATTTGTCTCCAAGTAGTGTCTGACGATAGATGTTGTGGCGTCCGTTTTCATCAGTTTCTGCAAACATTCTCTGATCGCCAAAGTCATTTTCGTATGTTATGCGTCCACCGTCTTCAGCTGATGCAAACAGACGTCCGAGGTACGATGGAAATGGAATACTACGGAAAGTTTCGCTGATAGGTACAACTACGCTGTCAGTAATAACGACTTGGCATATAGGGTTGTCCATGTAAAGGGAGAAGTCTTCCTTTGGTGCTGCCTTAACCTGAGCTTTTCCTTTCTTCTGAGCAGAAGCATAAGGCATAGAGAAGGCGAAGAGGAGCAATACGATTGTTATTGTCTTGAGTGTTGTTTTCATTACGATGTGAATTATTAGTTTGTAATCGTTCACAAAAATACAACATTTATTTTAAATGACCAAATAAATTCACCTATGCTCACAAATCATTAACATTCGTTAAACAGAAGGAATTAATTGGCTTGCTGCTGAGATGTTACATCTTGCACATATTTGCAAATGGGCAATACTTGCAATTATCCTTGTTGTCCGTAGGCATGAACTTAAGTGATGGGTCAAGAATGTCATGAATCATTCCAGCAATCTCTTTAAGAAAATCATCCTCATGAGTAGAGATGTCTTCAACCGTTTCTTTACCGATTGTCAACCATGGAACATAACTATCATTCTTCACCTTCTGAACATAGAGTAGAGCAGGCTTCACAGAGTTGTTGCCATTGTTATACTTTGCGCTGTGCTTGATTATGCAGCTGTAAAGGAATGCCTGGAGATAATAATCGGAATGGTTCTTGATGTTTTGGGGATTAAATATTTCTTCGACGGATTCCATGCCAGATGGAACCGAGAAACCTGTTTTGTAATCTACAACCCTCACTGTATCCGAACCTGCTTCTTGCACCTTGTCAAGACGATCGACAATACCTCCGATGATTACATTCTCGTTCTCACCCTCAATTTCAAGTTGCTTGTTCACCCATAGCTCAGTACCAAGAATCTTTATTGGTGCGTGGCGACTATCGTAGCGCAGAAGATCTTCGAGTAACTGGATGATTACTTTGCGATTGACAATCTGTAAACCGCTATAATTCGGACGGAACGAATTGTTCTTGTCATCAATATGGAACAACTCTTTTCGGAATGCCTTATCCACGATTTCTTCTATCACTCTTTTGTTTTTGAGCATAAGCGTGAATGCATCAGCTGTTATCCAATCGTTTCCTTCCGTCATTTTATTATAAAGGAGTTCGGCTGCCGTGTGGAAGATGTTACCGAAAATGCGATTGTCTATCTCGTCGATGCCAGCATCCTCTTCCTTCAATCCCATGACATGCTGATAGTAGTAACGCAACTGACATCTTAAATACACGCCAAGCGATGAAGGGGTTATAGCATTCTGCTTTCTGACAGGATTGCCATCCTTGTCTTCACTCATATACGGGAAGAACATTCGGCGTAATCGCCTCATGACAGCATCGTCCTTTGTAACTGATTGAGATACAAATGTCTTGACGTCCTGACCTGTCGTTATGTTTGTCTGGTTGATTTTTATGCCGCTTTCCACCATTAACTGTAGCATGAAACGCGACATTTCACCAGTGTTAAGTCCTTCAGTCGAAGAGTTGTAAGCGATGGTCACATCGCCTGCACGTTGCAGAAGACGATGGAAATAATAAGAATAAATACCAACCTTGTGTTCGACGGTGGTCATCCCGTATGCCAATCGTACGCTATGCGGAATGAATGACGAATCGTTGACTCCCTTAGGCATGTTGCCCTCGTTACATGACAACAGCAAGACATGATCAAAGTCGAGACATCTTGTTTCAAGAACACCCATAATTTGAATACCTGCTACGGGTTCGCCATGGTACGGAATTGTTGTCGTTTGGACAATCTGGGTAAGCAGGCGTCTGTATGTCGTTTGGTCAATAGCCAGCGTACCATCAGTAATTAGATTGTGAAGACGTTGCAATACCTGATGAGCGCGGAAGAGAGCTTCCGCATAAAGGTTGTTATTGCTAAAATGATGTGCTATATAATGCACGATGTCCATTAACCACGCTCCTGTTCGTGCTGCACCCTGAGGCAAATGCTCATAGGTAATGTCAAGGTTGCAGAAAAGCATAGCAAAACCTTCGTCCTCAAGAACGAACTCGTCATCTCCGTCGTATTGCACCAATGGTAGAGTAGGGTAGTATATCTGCTTGGTGTTAAGGTATTTATACAGGATAGATGATTGTGGCGAAATGTATTGCGAGAGAGGATGCTGCAGTATGTTGTTAACCTGCTTAAGACGGAAATTCTCTGTTCCTGATATTCGTCCTTCCGTCTGCAATTCTATGAGATGATGAAGCAACGA
This sequence comes from Prevotella sp., assembly GCA_045643065.1. Classification (GTDB taxonomy): domain Bacteria; phylum Bacteroidota; class Bacteroidia; order Bacteroidales; family Bacteroidaceae; genus Prevotella. The sequence goes on along the minus strand of JAZUKC010000061.1, from coordinate 11,445 downwards.
CATGACAGGCGTTTGGGATAGAGGATAGCCAGTCGTAATGTTTACATCCTTTACCTCTTCTGGTAACGAACGTATGATGGTTTGGAGAAGTCGCTCGTCAGACATGACAATGGCAGTACGAGGTCCACACTTCCAACGTTCATTCTCCAGAAGCCAGTCGTGAACATAGCGTGCCTGAAGGTTTTCAGTCGGAGAAGAAATGTAATCTATCTTTGCTGATTTGTTGCCAAATAGACCTTCGCAATCTGAATGGATAGGAGCTGCTTGTGGGAATCGCAATAGGTAGTCGCTAATGAAATGTCCTGCTTCATGGTTCTCCTTCAGATAGTAACTATCGTAGTCCCAATAGAAGAGGGCTTTTCCTTCATTTTTGAGTCGGGTAAACAGCGTCTGCTCTACTCGCTGAAGCATGTTGAAACCAACAAAACAATAATAATCGTAAGTAAATTCAGAATCGCTGTTTTCGCAGACGTCACGATAGAGCATTCCTTCGTAGGCAATACCGTCGGCACGTAGTTCGTTTTTGTAGATGCTATAGATGTCATAGAGTTTGTTCCATAATCTTAAGAATTTCTCTCTCAATAACGATGTGTGGTTATCAGAGAATGTGTTGAAGAATTCTTTGAGTGCCTTGAACTGATTTTCAGTAAGATAATCATTGCTATCGAACTCATGAAGTTCAGAAACCAAACTGAACACCTTCTTCGGATCTGCCATGTTTTTATCAAGGTCGTCGAAATCAGAAAGGAGCAGCATGCCCCAGTTGAAGAAGTGATCTAATGTCTCTGCTTCAAAACCTGTACATCTTATAAAAACTTCATACAATCGACATACGAGCAGAATCTGGTCGGCTACTTCAAGATCAGAATGTTTGCGAAAGAGGTCGCTGATAGTTATGTAGGATGGTGACCAAAGCACCCCATCGCAGCCAGGAAGTATGGCCGTCTGTCTTGCAAGTTCACGATTAAGGAATAGTGATGCTCGCTTGTTAGGAAAAATAACCGCCACACGCGAAAGGTCGTTACCAAATCGCTGTAACAAATCAACGGATAATTTCTGCAGGAATGTTGTCATTTATAATATTTGGAAAAGTCTTTATTTATATGAATTGCTAAATTACCAAGTGTATGGCGTCGGTATTTATTGTTTCTACGAGAAAGTGTAGTGTAGGGCATGATTGTTTCGTTTCATTGCACTCACACCATTATTTGATTGCACTCAAATATTCATTTGCTTGCACTCAAATATTCATTTGCTTGCACTCAAACGAACATTCGGTAGCACTCAAACAACGCCAATCAAGTAGTTTTCTAATGCTCAACACGTACATAACGTTCGCTAATATCATAGCTTTGAATTGCCCTACTAAACTATAAGATAACTAATAAACATCACGAACCGTGTTTGACATTATCATCCAAAGATACCCAGAGACATTCTTGTATCCCATTCGTTTCAGAAGATCCATGTATCGGAGAACTTGATTCTTGTAATCTGAATTGTACGAATAGAGTTTGAAATCGACAACTATCGTTTGATTGCCATCGGTCATCACGCGGTCAGGTCGGTGTTCTATGTGGACGTCATGTTCAGCGTCATATTCCAGTATCGTGCATTCGTTATGAAGTGTCCATCTTCCTGAGAACCAATCTGCTACTTGCGGATTCCTCAATCCTTTCTTGATATACTCTTTCAATCCATCCGATGTGATGTCCTGACCGTAGAGCATTCCTTCCATTTCGAGTTTTAGAATGGCCGAATCCATGTCATCGGCAGTTTCCATAGATGCAAACAAGTTATGGATAATGTTTCCTAACTTGATGTATTGGTTCTTGTTCTGCTCCTGTTCATCTTCTTCAGAGAGGGTGAATTTTTTGCTGCGGTTGCTCTCTTTGAACACAGGGTTCACGCTATTTGTCTTAACGATAATGTTCCTCGTATCAGGTGTCTGGAGGAAAACGTTCTTTTCCTCATCATCTTTTTCTTCTTCCTTTTTATTATTATTGATGTTTAACTCGCCGAAACGAAGCATGTCTTTTTCAAAAACAAGCATGCTCTTTTCTGCAATCTCGTCAGCCACATCGTTGAGAGCCGTCTCTACAATATTGCCACACATGGTTGCCTTTTGTCCCTGGGCAGTAGTGACGAAAAGACCGTTCTTTGCTCTTGTAAATGCAACATACAAAAGATTGATGTTATCCACCATGTTCTGCATGTGTTCCTCCCAATAGTACTGTTCGTAGATAGTGTCTATGAGGGCATTCTTGCTGTAGTCAAGAGGTATGACAGGAAGTCTGTCAAAAGGTGATTCGTTCGGTGAACACCACATCAATTTGCCTTTTTCAAGTACCCAATCACAGAATGGAACGAAGACATATTCGAACTCCAATCCCTTGCTCTTATGTATGGTCAGTATTCGTACGCCATTATCAGAATTGCTCTCTATGCTCTTGTCTTTCATTCTGTCATCCCAGTGGTCAACAAAACTTTGCAAATCGCCTATGCTATTGGCAAGAAACTCGTTAAGGCAATCGAAGAAATAGCACAAGTATGCACTCTGGCTCTCCATGCGTGACAGGTTAAAGATAGAGAACAAATGCTCGCAAAGCTGATAGAGAGGCATACAACGTATTTCCATTATATGTTGACTGAATGCCTCAGGTAGAAGCATATTTTCGAGCATCTCCTGTTGCATGCTTTCACTTTCGAGAACATAGCGCTGGTACATAACAGAAAGGCGTGCCTTGACAATAATGTCCTCAGGATTAAGGAGAAGGCGCATGGCATCCACTATGATGCAAACGGCAGGAGAGGATTTTAGTAAAAATCCATCGTCAGAAATAATGTTAGTGCTTCTGACATTCTCGTTCTCTGATTTACTGAATAAGTCCGTACAGTAGAGCGCAATATCAGAAATATCTGAGTTCGTTCGCACGAGTATTGCGATTCTGCTTGGGTTTGCACCTTGTTCTATTAAGTTGACAATGTTTCTTGCTACATAGTCGATAGTCTTCTGTCGGTAATTCTCGTCTTTTTCCAAAAGACTAACCTCAACGAATCCACTCGGTTCTGCATTGTCAGGGTATTGTTGGCAAACGTCAGAATATGCATTCTTCAGCATCTGAGCATCTTCAGGTTTGCATTGGCTGAGCTGATTGTTGCAAATGTTGTCAACAGCATGAGTGAAGAAGGCATTATTGAAGTCAATAATTCTGGTAGAGGAACGTCTGTTGATCTGAAGATGCTTAATGTTAACGCCCTGTATGAAATCATTTTGGATGTTGCTAAGCAAACGCCAGTCACCTGAACGCCATCTGTAGATGCTTTGCTTCACGTCGCCTACTATCAGGTTGTCATAGCCGTGAGACATGCAGTCGTTCAACAGAACCTTGAAGTTCTGCCATTGAATGGTAGATGTGTCCTGGAACTCATCTATCATGATAGTATGAAGACGAGCGCCAATCTTCTCATAGATGAAAGGGCTGTCGCTATTGTCTATCATTCGGCTAAGAAGATTCTGAGTGTCAGACAGTAAGAATCGGTCATGCTCGGCGTTACTGCGGTTTATTTCCTGCTGGATGGCATGAAGCATGCGAAGTTCTGACATGTGGTTCAGCGTTACAACCGCACTACGAACCATCTTCTTCAGAACATCTATACGATTAACCATCTTTATGAATGGTTCACGCAAAATATCACGACAGACACGGATGATGTCTTGACTTGTCTTCTTCTTCACCCAGTTGGCTGCCTCTGTATCTGCTGGATCGCAAGCTTTGCGTATCGTGTTGTTTATGTTGATTTCGCTTACCTTAGCCGTACACATGTTACGGACGAATGCTCCAACGCCATAGTTCTTGTTGGAAAACGATTCTTCGTTCATGCCATGTGCTTTTATTCTCGCCCAAAGTTCAGTGGCAGAGTTGTTTATCTCTTTATTTGCGTCTTCTACAATTTTTCTAAGCGAAGATGTGTAATGGGCATAGAAATTCTTGTCTGCTCCGTCAAGAAGTTCGTTGAGTTCAGTACTATGAACTTTATAATCATCATGCAGTAGTTGTTCTCCGAAGGTTTTGATTCTCTCTATCACGTTCCATTGCTTGTCATCATCCATGTTTGTCTGGACGTAATCAAGAATCCAATTCAGTTCCTTGTCATTTGCTTTAAGACTGTCAATCCAAGTATCAACAGCTCTGTGTTCAATCTCTTTCGCACTAAGTTCTACACGGAGATTAGGCGAGAGGTCAAGTTCTCGCGCAAGATTACGGAGAATCTTCTGGAAGAACTTGTCGATTGTCTCAACGCGGAAGAAACTGTAGTTGTGGAGTAACTTGCTGAGTGCTATACCTGCACGCTTAATGACGTAATCTTCGTCCTTCTGATTGTTGACAAAATGCTCGTTGACTCTTTTCAATACCTCTGTAAGATAGCCTTTTGAATCGTTCAGATTATTGGCTAAGCCATAGAGTTGTGAGAGTATTCGCATCTTCATCTCTTCTGTTGCCTTATTGGTGAAGGTGACAGCAAGTGTGTGCTCATAATCGTCTGTTGCTATTATGAGTCGTGTGATGTATTCAACTGCAAGACGGAACGTCTTACCTGAACCTGCGCTGGCTTTGTAAACTGTAAGCAATGTTTTTTATATTGGGATTTAAGATTATGATAATAATCACATTAATGTTTTAGCCTTCTCATAGTGAGATGGTTAGTGAGGACCTATCTGCCGATGTTGCTTTGACTTCCACAACCTGAGGTTTTCAGAAGCTGCTACTTTGAGGTTTGAACTGAATGCCCAATCTTTGAAGCGTGTGTAGATAATGTCAACTGCGAGATCGGAAGGATGTAGCATGTCTATCGCATAGAAACGATAGTCACGGAGTTCGTCCAATAATATTTCGTATGCCGGAAAGTAAGTTTGACCAAGAGAATCGGTCAGAAGGAGTAGCTTGGATTTTTGAATCTGGGATTCATGGAATCCGTATTTTCGGTAGCGGTAAGGGCTAACGGTAAAACAGATGCTTAAAGAAGGGTTGAATGCCTTCAATTCTTTTATTAAACCATGCCATAATTCGGTAAGGGTGTTAAGTGTTGGTTCTACTTCTTCAAAGCATCTTTGTGGCTCCTTATGACAGTTGGCGACAACGGTTCCTTCATGAGTGTAATACCTTGTTGTTCCGAACGTTACACATAGAAGATCCGACTTTATAAGAAAATCCTTTGCCATGAGGTAACTCTTCACTACGTTTTGTCTGCATTCCGCTTCAGTTTTACCCGAATAATGTGTTGAGAACAGCCAGCTATGCCACATGCCGTCCTGTCCAAGAAAGATGCTTCGTTCAATCTTTTCCACGCCCTCGCCATCCATAAGAAGCTCAAGCGCTTGTGCTATGCTTATCGGGTTGTAGAGCACTCCGAATGGATTCGCACATGCATGTCCTTCATTTAGTTCACGTAGCAGATGCTGTCCGATGTGTTCAGCAAAGCATGAGCCAAGAAGCATGACGTGCGAATGGGTGTCAATCGTAAAACTGGGATTGGGTAGTTCTACTGGAGTGTAGAGTGCTTGCATGTCAATAATTTTAGAAAAGTCCGAACATATTAGCATCTATCTGGTCGCAAACCTTACGGAAATCGTCAGGATTGTTACCAAACTTACATGTGTCGCCATCTATAATAATAAGGTTACCTTTGTACGTCTTAATCCACTCTTCGTAACGGTTGTTCAATCCGGTAAGGTAATCAATACGGATTGACTGCTCGTAGTCGCGGCCACGCTTTTCTATCTGCGAGATGAGGTTAGGAATGGTCGAACGTATGTAGATCATGAGGTCAGGAAGCTCGACGAGCGACATCATAAGGTCGAATAGATCCGTGTAATTATCGAAATCACGATCGGACATGTATCCTTGTCCATGGAGGTTAGGCGCAAAGATGCGTGCGTCCTCAAATATGGTACGATCCTGAATGATAGTTTCCTCTGACTTGCTTATCTCGACAACTTCGCGGAATCGTTTGTTCAGAAAGAAAATCTGAAGATTGAACGACCAGCGGTGCATGTCGTGATAGAAGTCCTCAAGGTATGGATTGTTATCTACAGGTTCGAATCGTGGCGTCCATCCGTAGCGTTTTGCTAACATTTTTGTAAGTGTAGTTTTTCCGCTACCGATGTTGCCGGCTATTGCTATATGCATTTTTATGTAGTATTTATATTGTTCGAAATAATGAGAATGATATTATTCGTTCCTTAGAGGGAATAGACCATAGAGCAAACTATCTATTTGATCGGTAATGGAACGGAATTGATCAGCATTATGCTCAAAATCCATGTCGTTTACATCAATAGTAAGTACCTTGCCCTTGTAGTCGTTATAAATGAACTCTTCATACCTCTTGTTCAATCCCTTAAGGTAGTCAAGTTGTATGGCTTGCTCGTATTCTCGCCCGCGTTTTTGTATGTTGGCAACAAGATGGTTTATGTCTGCTCTTAGGTAAATCATGAGGTCAGGCATTTTCACAATAGACATCATCTGCTCAAAAAGTTCCATGTATGTCTCGAAATCGAGATCGCTAATGGTTCCTTGCAGGTGGTTGTTCTTTGCGAATACAAATACTCCCTCAAAAATTGAGCGATCCTGTATGACTGTTTTCTGCGATTGGGCAATATTGAGAACATCCCTGAATCGTTCCTTCAGAAAGTAAACCTCAAGATTGAAGGACCATCGTTTGATGTCCTTGTAGTAATCTTCAAGATAAGGGTTACCAATGACCTTCTCAAATCTGGCATCCCACTTGTAGTGTTTGGCCAGCATTCTGGTCAACGTCGTTTTTCCGCTACCTATATTTCCTGCGATGGCAATATGCATGATATTTCTTGTTCTCTATGGGTAATCTCAACTTTGATACCGTATTTCTTATTAAGATGTTCTGCCAGGTGTTGTGCTGAATAAACCGACCTGTGCTGCCCGCCTGTACATCCAAAACAGAACATAAGCGATGTGAATCCACGTTGCATGTATCGTTCTACATGACGTTCGGCAAGGCTATACACATCTTTTAAAAATGTTAGTATCTCGCCGTCGTCTTCAAGGAAACGAATGACTGGCTCGTCAAGTCCTGTAAGTTTCTTGTATGGCTCGTAACGTCCGGGATTATGCGTAGAGCGGCAGTCAAACACGTATCCACCTCCGTTGCCGGAATTATCCTCAGGAATTCCTTTTTTATAAGAAAAACTCCAGACCTTTACTACTAACGGTCCTTTACCATCGTACTTTGAAAAAGTTGCAGGTCCATCTTGAGGATGTGCTTTGTAAACGTCCTTCTCTGCTGTCTTATATCCATCTTCACGTTTTCTTGGCTCTTCTTCCTCTTTTTCAAATTGTGGCAAAGCACAGAGTTTGTTAAGAACCTCTATCAGATAAGGATAAGGGAATTCATTCTCACTCAGCAGTTTCTTCAGATTCTCTATTGCAGGAGGAATACTCTCAATGAAATGCTTCTTGCGTTCAAAATAACCACGGAAACCATAAGCCCCAAGCACCTGAAGTGTTCTGAAAAGTACAAACAACTGTAACTTGCCGTCAAACTCTCTGCGGGAAGGAACCTCCATGTATTGCTTCAGCGCTTCGTAGTATTCGGTAATAAGTTCTGACCTGAGAGTGTCGCTGTACCGTGCTGATGCCTGCCTGAGGAATGAAGCCAGATCATAGTAATAAGGACCCTTTCTGCCTCCTTGGAAATCAATAAAATAAGGATTACCTTCTTTGTCGAGCATGACGTTGCGAGCTTGGAAGTCGCGATACATAAACGAAGCTGTCGGTTCGGAATTAGAATTTTGTAATTCGTAATTCGTCAGATCCTTTGCAAGCAACCGGAAGTTTGCCTCAAGTTTTAACTCGTGGAAATCAATATCAGTTGCCTTAAGAAAGCAATATTTGAAATAATTAAGGTCAAATAGTACGTTGTCAACGTCAAACTCGGGTTGAGGATAGCAAACTGACCAATCCATGCCCCTTGCTCCCCTTATCTGAAGGTTAGGCAACTCGCGTATGGTGCGTTTTAGTAGTTCTTTTTCTTCCTGGTCATATCTGCCACCTGCTTCACGACCACCTTTCAGCGCATCGAAGAGCGAGCGAGAACCAAGATCCTGTTGTATGTACCTTAGCTCGTCATCACTTGACGTAATGATCTGTGGTACGGGTAGTTTTCTTTTCTCAAAATGTTTCGCTATTGTCAGGAAAGCATGGTCTTCATCTCGAGAAGTTCCTATTACTCCAATGACACTCGTCCCATCATCAGAATACATGCGATAATACTGGCGGTTGCTTCCAGCTCCTGCCAGTTTCTCGGTAGAGTGGGGGACACACCCCTTCCATTCATTATATAATTGTATTAGTTGTTCCATATATTAGTTAGTGTGAAGAATGTAGAGCGAAAAAGGTATCCGGTTAAATTTGGAAATAAATTGACTGATTCGTAAACTTGGAAATCAGGTTAGAAATGCTTTCTCGCTCTGTCCAATTCTCTACGGTCTTCTTTGTCTTTCAACGTGTTACGTTTGTCGTATTGCTTCTTTCCTTTAGCTAAAGCGATATCCATCTTTGCAAAGCCATTTTCGTTTAGATACACACAAAGAGGGATGATAGTAAAACCATCCTGATGACGCGTGTCTTGCTGAAGTGAGCGTATTTCCTTTTTGTTGAGTAATAATTTGCGATCACGTCTTGCCTCGTGGTTGTTGTATGAACCATAGAAATATGGTGAAATGTTCATTCCTTTTACCCATATCTCTCCATTGTTCACATAGCAGAATGTATCAACAAGAGATGCTTTACCTAAACGGATTGACTTTATCTCCGTACCAGTTAGCACCATTCCTGCCGTGTATGTGTCAACTACAAAATAGTCAAATTCTGCTCTTTTGTTTTTTATCATTATGCCCTTCTTAGGCTTTTGCTTATTATTATTTGCCACAAACAAACATTTTTTAATTAAATATTATTGAAACCCTCCATACGTGGAAGGTTAGGTCGAGATTCCGCTACCTCCCTAAAGGAGATAGTTAATCAGATACAATCTCTGCGAATGCCGACAGATGTTCGTCAACATAGCATGCCACCATACCCGTAAAGCGTTCTTCGTCTGCCACGAATGCATCATCCAAATCGTCAAATTCGGGCATTTTTTCAAACATGGCCATGAATTCCTCGTCGGTACATTCCACCTCAATCTCCTCTTGGTGTTTGAAGTATGCCCATCTACCTTTTTTTATAATACGCGCAAGATCTTCTATTCCCCATTTTAGGAGTGCCTTGTCAAAAGGGTTGCGGAAAATGAATCCACCAAGGCCGTTATGTATTAATTGAATCATGCCACCATCCATCATTTCTTCACGAAACATGGAGTACGCAAGCAAGGTTATTTGGTCTGAGTTTAGTTCTGCCATTGCCTCTGCCGTAAGCTGCCCGCCAATAGCATTATTTATTGCGTCAACAAAGACCTGAACGAATGCGTCCATGCCTTTCTGAGCAGATTCAATTATGTCCGATTCTTTAATTTTAACATTAATCATGTGGCAAAATTACGAAAAATAATTCATAATTCATAAAAAAACATATCATTTTTCAAAATAGTTTACTAATTTTCGTCGTAAATAAAAATATTTTTGTAATTTTGCACTTACAAACTTAGTTTAAACTATTTATTTTTAATTTTCAAAATATGATTTACACAAAAGAAGTTAACGACATGTGCGTCGTTGCTAAGGGTCCTAACCATGGACCAGCTCCAATCCCAGAAGAGGGTAAGTGGATCCAGGCTAAGGAGATTAAGGATATCTCTGGTCTTACTCATGGTATTGGTTGGTGTGCACCTCAGCAGGGTGCTTGTAAGCTCACTTTGAACGTTAAGGACGGCGTTATCGAAGAAGCACTCGTTGAGACAATCGGTTGCTCGGGTATGACTCATTCAGCTGCTATGGCTTCTGAGATTCTTCCTGGTAAGACAATCCTCGAGGCTCTGAACACTGACCTCGTTTGTGACGCTATCAATACAGCTATGCGTGAGCTCTTCCTCCAGATTGTTTACGGACGTACACAGTCTGCATTCTCTGAGGGTGGTCTTGCTATCGGTGCTGGTCTTGAGGACCTCGGCAAGGGTCTCATCTCACAGTGCGGTACTCTCTACGGCACAAAGCTCAAGGGTACACGTTACCTCCAGCTCACCGAGGGCTACATCACAAAGATGTATCTCGACAAGGACGACCAGGCTTGCGGTTACGAGTTCGTACACATGGGCAAGTTCATGGACGCTATCAAGAAGGGTGTTCCTGCTGACGAGGCTCTCAAGAGCGTTACAGGTACATACGGCCGCACCAAGGAAGAGGACGGCGCAGTTAAGTCAATTGATCCACGTAAAAACTAATAGGAGGAATATAATATGATTCGCGAAGTAAAATTTGAATCACAGGATCGCCGCATCAAGCAGATCCTTGCTACACTGAACGCACATGGTATTGCTTCTATTGAGGAGGCAAACGAGATTTGTGAGTCTTACGGCCTTGACCCATACATGACATGTGAGGAGACTCAGATGATCTGTTTCGAGAACGCTAAGTGGGCTTACGTCGTAGGCACAGCTATCGCTCTCAAGGAGAAGGCTAAGAACGCTGTTGAGGCTGCAAACTACATTGGTGAAGGTCTCCAGGCATTCTGTATCCCAGGTTCTGTTGCTGACGACCGTAAGGTAGGTATCGGCCACGGCGAGCTCGCTGCTCGTCTTCTTGAGCCTGAGACAAAGTGTTTCGCATTCCTCGCTGGCCACGAGTCATTCGCTGCTGCTGAGGGTGCTATCAAGATTGCACAGATGGCTAACAAGTCACGTCCTGCTGACAAGCCACTCCGTTGTATCCTCAACGGTCTTGGCAAGGACGCTGCTATGATCATCTCTCGTATCAACGGCTTCACATACGTTCAGACACAGTTCGACTACTTCACTGGCGAGCTCAAGATCGTTAAGAAGACTCCTTATTCTAATGGCCCACGCGCAGCAGTAAACTGCTACGGTGCTGACGACGTTCGTGAGGGCGTTGCTATCATGTGGCATGAGGATGTTGACGTTTCTATCACAGGTAACTCAACAAACCCAACCCGCTTCCAGCACCCAACAGCTGGTACATACAAGAAGGAGCGCACACGTGCCGGCAAGGCATACTTCTCAGTAGCTTCTGGTGGTGGTACAGGTCGTACACTGCACCCAGATAACATGGCTGCTGGTCCTGCTTCTTACGGTATGACAGATACCCTCGGCCGTATGCACTCTGATGCTCAGTTCGCTGGTTCTTCATCAGTTCCTGCACACGTTGAGATGATGGGTTTCCTTGGTATTGGTAACAACCCAATGGTAGGTTGCTCTGTAGCTTGTGCCGTAAACGTCGATTTGGCTTTGAAT
>JAZUKC010000060.1:0-11511 GCA_045643065.1 Prevotella sp. | reverse complement strand
CCAACCTCCCCCTCCCTTCACGGGAGGGCCGGGGTGGGTCTTCTTCATTCCTCATTCAAGCGCGCTCTGCATTGCTCCATGAGCCATTTCGGAGTGCTTGTTGCACCGCAGATGCCTACCGACTTTGCTGCCGTCAGCCATTCACGACGAATCTCTGCCGGACCCTCTATCAGGTGCGTGTTGCTGTTTACCTGCAGACACTCGTTGAAGAGAACCTTGCCGTTGCTCGACTTACGACCGGAGACAAAGAGAATCAGGTCGTGGCGCGAAGCAAACTCACGGATGTTGTCCATGCGGTTAGCCACCTGGCGGCAGATGGTGTCGAAGCTGTGGAACTCACACCCCTTGTTGATGTGAGACTGTATGAAACCGATGATGCGCTGGTATTCGTCTAAGGACTTGGTGGTCTGGGAGTAGAGATAGATGTCGCGTTCGAAGCTGATGGACGAGTTGAGTAGCTCCTCGTAGTGCTCTATGACGATGGCGTTGCCGTCCGTCTGTCCTACAAGTCCCAGCACCTCCGCATGACCATTCTTGCCGAAGATGACGATCTGTGCGTCAGGAGTCTTCATGAACTGCTTGCGGATGCGTCTCTGCAGGGCAAGCACGACGGGACATGTCGCATCGATGATCTCCACGTTGTTGGCTTCGGCTATCAGGTACGTCTGTGGCGGTTCGCCATGAGCACGCAGCAGCACCTTGGCGTTATGCAGCTGGCGCAGCTCTTCATGGTCGATGGTGATGAGTCCTTTGTCGTGGAGGCGGTCGCATTCCGTGCCGTTGTGGACGATGTCTCCGAGACAGTAAAGCTGTTCACCCTCTGCCAGTTTCTCCTCTGCCTTCTGTATGGCGGTGGTTACGCCAAAGCAGAATCCGCTGCCGCTATCTATCTCAATGTTCATCGTTTCATGTACTTAAAGTAAGTGTCGAGCAACTCGTGGGCGGCCTTGAAACTTGTCTTCTGATTGTTCAGCACGGCTGCCTCTGCGTCCATCTTCATGTTCTTGATTTCAGAGTTCTGATAGAACGAGCGACGGAGATGCTCGTCTATGGTCTCGTACATCCAGTAGCGAGCTTGCTGAGCCCTGCGGTAGTTGAAGTATCCGTTAGCCTTCACGAAGTCAACGTATTCGTAGATCATGTCCCACACCTCCTTCACGCCAGTGCCGTAGAAACCACTGTAGCACAACACCTTCGGCATCCATCCCGATTCGGTGGCAGGGAAGAAGTGGAGAGCGTTTCGGAAAGCAGAGGCAGCCAACTGGCATCGCTCGACGTTGTCGCCGTCGCATTTGTTGATAACGATGCCGTCTGCCATCTCCATGATGCCACGCTTGATGCCCTGCAGTTCGTCGCCAGTACCGGCAACCTGCAGGAGGAGGAAGAAATCGACCATGCTGTGACATGCCGTCTCGCTCTGTCCTACGCCGACAGTCTCGATGAAGATGGTGTCGAAGCCTGCTGCTTCGCACAGGATGATGGTCTCCCTGGTCTTTCTTGCTACGCCGCCCAGCGATCCTGCTGTTGGCGAAGGGCGTATGAAGGCATCCTGACGTTGTGAGAGTTTCTCCATACGTGTCTTGTCGCCAAGAATGGAACCTAAGGTGCGTTCTGACGATGGGTCAATGGCAAGAACGGCAAGTTTGCCACCCTTGCGGTCAAGCACATGGCATCCGAAGACATCGATACTCGTTGACTTGCCTGCGCCTGGCACACCGCTGATGCCGATGCGCACGGAGTGTCCGCTGTAAGGCAGGCAGCGCTCTATGACCTGCTGTGCCTTCAGCTGATGCTCTGGTGCCTGGCTCTCTACGAGTGTTACTGCCTGCGAGAGCATGGTGATGTTTCCTGCCAATATGCCATCGACAAGTTCATCAACAGTATGTTCTCTGCGCTTGAAGCGTCCGCGTTTCAGGTACGGATTGACAGACGATGGTTGTTCTATGCCAGCATTTACCTGCAGGCCTGCATATTCGTTTGAATTCTCTGGGTGTTCCATGTGTTGGGAAATAAGGAGTTTTAGGTTTTAGGTTTTAGGTTTTAGGTTAGAGGTTGGAGGTTTTAGGTTTTAGGTTTTAGGTTAGAGGTTCCGCATGGTCCGTTAACCGTTAACCGTTAACCCTTAACCTATACCCCCCTAACCTAAAACCTCCAACCTAAAACCTAATTCTAATTAATCTCCACTGTAACCTTTGGCTGGTTAGGGTCGTTTGTTATCATGAGGATGCGAGGACGAGTCTTTGTCTGCTGCAGCTCCATGCTGTTTACCTGCACCTTTAGCTTTGTTGACTCACCTGGCTGAAGTTTCATCTTTCCGAGAGACACCTGGATGCCAATGGTGAACATCTGCAATGATGAAATCTCAAGAGTGCTCTTGCCCGTGTTCTGCACGACGATCTCGCCTTTCAGCTTCTCAGGCTTGCCCGACATCTCCGACTTCTTCAGCTCCGTGGCAGAGAGTTGCACCCTTGGCGCAGTAGGGTCGTTTGTGTCAAGGTCCTGTATGGATGGGATAAGCACTACGCTGATAGGAATCTCCTTGTCCTGTGACACCTTGTCGCCAGGATACTTGCCAAGGAAGACGTTTGTCTGTGAAAGTCCCATGTTGCGCATCTTGTTTGAGAGCAGCGTGAAAGTAATCTCGCCACCCTGCTCCGGTCCCATACGAGTAGGCGACACTTCTGCCTTGAGCCAGTCAGGGAGGTGCATGACTACTGGTTCGATGGTCTCACCTGTAGAGTTGAGAATGTGGATGCGCTTTGAGGCGACGCTGCCCTTGTTCACACCGTCAAACTCAATCTCGTTGCCATCGGCACGAATCTGTCCGAGAGTGAAAGGATAGTTGCCGCTGAAGTCTTTAATCTCTGTTACGACAACACCCTTGAGGATGAGTTCAAGAGGTTTGCTCTGCCCCTCTTCATACACCCATATCTCCTTCTGGAAGTGTCCCAGTTGCTTAGCGTCGTATGTAGCATCTACCACGATGTTTGCCCCGCTTTCTACGGTTGTCGTCCTTGGTGTGCCTGTTGTACATCCGCATGACGTGAGGACCTCAGAGATGGTAATCTGCTTTGAGGTTTTGTTGTTAAGAACGAACTGTGTCGTTACTGGCTGTCTGAACAGTACCTGTCCGCAGTCATAGATTGGCGTAGTAGTGGATAGCTTCTGCGCAAATGACTGGGATGCAATGGCTGACAGGATGATAACTATAGTGGCAAGACGTCTAAGCATAGTGTTATATTTAGAGGTTGGGAAGACCCTCCCTGGCCCTCCCGTAGAGGGAGGGAGAGTTTAATTGTTTTGTATGTTGGTTAGGGGTTGGGAGTTAGGGGTTAGAGATTGGAGGTTCCAGGTTGGAGTTTGAGTAATTAGTGAAGAATGAGAGTTACTTTCAACCCTTAACCTATACCCCCTAACCTAAAACCTCCAACCTAAAACCTCCAACCTAAAACCTAATTCTTAATTACGCACGATATACTGATCGCTGATGCTCTGGTGGCTAAGCTCACGGCGTATGGTCTCAGCAAACATATCAGCTACTGACAGCTGCTTTACCTTGGCACAGCGATGAGAGTAAGGGATAGAGTCGGTGAAGACAATCTCCTCGAGAGCAGAGTTCTGTACACGCTCAGAGGCAGGGCCAGACATCACGCAGTGGCTTGCAGTAGCACGGACGCTGTTAGCACCAGCCTCCTTCATGATGTTGGCAGCAGTAGTGATGGTACCAGCGGTGTCCACCATGTCGTCAACGATGACAACATCCTTGCCCTTTACATCACCGATGATCTGCATTGACTCGATGACGTTAGCGCGAGCGCGGGTCTTGTTGCAAAGCACGAGCGGACAGCCAAGATACTTGGCGAAAGTCTTGGCACGCTTTGCACCGCCTACGTCAGGAGAAGCAATGACGAGATTCTCGAGGTTCAGAGACTTTAGATAAGGGAGGATGACACCAGAACCATAGAGATGGTCAACAGGGATGTCGAAGAATCCCTGAATCTGGTCAGCATGAAGATCCATTGTCATCAGACGGTCGATGCCAGCTACGCTCAGCATGTCAGCAACGAGTTTTGCACCGATTGATACGCGTGGACGATCCTTACGGTCCTGACGAGCCCAACCGAAATAAGGGATGACTGCAACGATGCTCTTTGCCGATGCACGCTTAGCGGCGTCAATCATGAGCAAAAGCTCCATGAGGTTGTCTGAATTAGGAAAAGTGCTCTGGATGAGGAATACGTCGCGACCACGTATTGACTCCTCGTAGCTTACAGCAAACTCACCGTCAGAGAACTTGGTCATCTTTATATTGCCAAGTTTACAACCCAGGCTTTGACAGATCTTTTCTGCAAGGTATTTGGTGGCTGTACCAGAAAACACCATGAAATTGTTTGAATCAATCATTACTGTTTCTATGTTTTTTAATATGTTTTTAATATTATCTGTTGCAAAATTATTAAAAAATCCTCAAACCACCATATTCTTTTAACTAAAATAATGATTATTTGTAGAATTTCTATTATTCGTCAACTCACCAACGGCGTTTAGGCTTTGGGTTCTGCGGTTTGGCTGATGTCTCTCTATGCCTTTTGGCAGATGCGCCTCTGTCGTTTCTTGGCGATGAGTCTTTGTATTGCTTTGCCCTTGACTCCCTGTGTGGTTGTGAGTGTCTTGCTTCCGGTTGACCTTTGTAGAGGGCGCTGATCAGGTCAGGGCGTCCTATCTGTCGCAATGCCTGCTCTATGTTGCGACGCTCCTCTGGCTTGTACCAGAAGAAGAACTGACGCTGCTGAAGTTTTTCCTTCTGTGTCTTTGCCGAATAGACAGGTTCCAGGGTGTAGGGATCGTACCCCGTGTACCATGTCTCAGTAGATACGGTCATAGGCGTAGGAGTGAAGTCCTGCACCTGCTCAAGGTGGAAGTCAAGACCTTTGGTTATGACGGCAAGCTCTGCCATGTCCTCTGCCCGGCAGCCAGGGTGGCTACTTATAAAATAAGGAATAATCTGCTGGTTGAGATTCTCCTCGCGACAGATGCGCTCAAAGATTCGCTTGAAGTCGCGGAACTGTTGGAATGACGGCTTTCGCATTAGGCGCAGCACCTTGTCGGAAGTATGCTCCGGAGCCACTTTCAGTCGGCCGCTGACGTGGTTCTTAATGAGTTCACGAGTGTATTCCTGAGCAGCCTTGTTCGACTTCTCGTCCTTAGAATGATGAAGCAGAAGGTCATACCTTACGCCAGAACCGATGAAACTCTTCTTTATTTCCGGCAGGGCGTCAACGGCACGATAAATCTCAAGCAACTTGCTGTGATCCGTATCTAAGTTAGGACAAATGTTCGGATTGATGCACGATGGGCGCTTGCATGCCTCACATGCCTTACGGTTCCTGCCAGCCATGCCATACATGTTTGCTGAAGGTCCACCGAGATCAGAGAGGTAACCCTTGAAGTAAGGCTGTTTCACCACATCTTTTACCTCTTTCAGAATGTTCTCCTTGGAGCGGCAAGTCACGAACTTACCCTGATGGGCAGAGATGGTGCAGAAGGCACATCCTCCGAAGCATCCGCGATGGATGTTCACCGAGTTCTTTATCATCTCAAATGCCGGTATGCGCTTATCCTTGTACTTAGGGTGTGGCAATCGAGTGTAAGGCAAGTCGTGTGAGCGGTCAAGCTCTTCCGTTGTCATCGTAGGGTAGGGAGGATTAACCACGGCATAGACGTCGTCCACTTTCTGCAGAAGACGCTGAGCGTGAATGCGATTCGACTCTTCCTCGATGTGTCTGAAGTTCTCTGCCTGAGCACGTTTGTTTCTTAGACATTCCTCATGGCTGTGCAGCACAATGTCATCCTTTGTGATACCACCCGGAATTTCATTCTCCTTGCAGAGGAAAACCGTCTGTGGCAATTCGCGTATAGCGCTGACAGGAATGCCATCGGCAATGAGTCGCGTCAGCTCTGTGTTGACACGCTCTCCCATGCCGTAGGTTATCATGTCGGCACCAGAGTCGCAGAGTATGCACTTCTGCAGTTTGTCCTGCCAGTAGTCGTAGTGAGTAAGCCTTCGCAACGATGCTTCTATGCCTCCAAGGATAACTGGAACGTCAGGGTATAACTGCTTGAGAATGTGAGTATATACGATAGTTGGATATTCCGGTCGGCAGTCATGGCGTCCGTCAGGCGAGTAAGCATCCTCAGAGCGCAGACGCCTATTGGCTGTATATTTGTTCACCATGGAATCCATACAGCCAGGAGCGACAGCAAAGTAGAGGCGTGGTTTGCCCAACTTCTTGAAGTCGCGGAAGTCGCCATGCCAGTCAGGTTGAGGCACGATGGCAACACGATAACCTTCCGACTCAAGAGTGCGACCTATGACAGCAGCACCGAACGAAGGATGGTCAACGTAGGCATCGGCAGAGAAAATGATGATGTCAACATAATCCCAGCCACGAAGTTCAAGTTCCTTTTTGGTTGTTGGCAGAAAATCTGTTAACTGTGGCATTCAGAATAGAGCAGTATGAGGTTATGCAAGCCTATGGCTTTCATGTTCTGATGATAGATGACGTCGAAGCAGAGGTCCATAAGTGCCTTGTCGGCAGTACCTTCACGCTCAAGTATTGCGCGGATGTTGAAGCGCAGTTTCTCAAGTGTGTCTTCATCTACGATGCCATTGCTGTCTATTAAGTTGCGGAAAAGCTGGTAGCGCTCGATGGTATCGAGATGCTCCTGTGTCACCTCTATGCTGCGAGTGCCTGATTGATTTGTTATGATTGTCATATTCTAATATGTTGTTTTTGAAGTGATATTTTTTAATGGTCGGGTAGGAGAGGGATGTTTTTATCTCATTAAGAACAACAGCAATTGCTTCATCACGCTATGCCGCTGCTCAGCAGTCTTTATGCATTCGAATGGGAAACCCATTGTCATTGTGCGACTCTTACCTGCTGCGTTTGCTATAGCAGCCTGACTGCCAGAGTTGTAGCGCATGTAGGATTGGTGGGTAAGAGCATCGGTAGCGTTAGGATAGACAATGATGTCTGATGCAACAGAGGCATAATGCTCTTCATTAACATGGCGATAGACAGAGAAAGTCAAATCGCCTAAGTATATGAGATCAGAAATGCTGTCTGTCCGGAAAGCCTGCGAGTCGCGGTCAGTACCGCCACATGCCACGTTGAACGTTGCTGCAAGCCACTCCTTTTCTTCCGCTGATTTCATGTCAGAAGTCACGTATGAACCACTGACTAATATTCTTCCACCATTACTTTTGTATGCCGTTATAACTCTCTGCATAGCAGGAGTAAACGTCTTGTAGGGTAGGAGAGAATGCCCATCGTTTTTCTCGTTGCCAAGAAGCACATCAACGAGAGCAAAGGAATTGAACGACGTGTCATCATTTATAGCCTCAGATGACATGCTTACGATGTTGTATTTGCCATTGTGTGCAATGGCGTCAGCATGCGAGTAGGCGTAGTTGAAATCATTACCAGCCGTGAAACGTCCCATCAAGTCGTTATTGGATGTACCCAACTCAACGCCGTAACCTGCTTTCCGCTTGCTGAAAACCGTCTGCTCTCCGCACCATGCCGGTGTCTTACCGTATGAAAGACCAACGTCCTCGTTAATGTCAAAGCCACAGATTGTGTCATTCTCTACTACTGCAGGAGACGAGAGACGGTGGAAACCGTTGACAATCATGACCGTCTGCTTTGCCTCTGGGCAATACTGAGCGACGAGTTCCTCAGAAGGAAAACTCCTGCCACCCTTGTTTGTCGCTGCCACTCGGAATCGGTAAATGGTGTTAGGCTTAAGCGTAACAGTATGATTCGTGCCCTTGACCATCGTGCCGTTGTCATATCCGTTGCTTCCAATTCTGGTGTAAAGAACGTAGCCATCAGGATTGGCTGTAGGTTCGCTTTCGTCTATTTCTGGTGCCCAAGAGATGCTAAACTTATCGCCACTCTTCTTGCTGACCTTTAATGCTTTAGGCGTTAGAGGCTGTATTATAGGTTCAAGTCCATGCTGAGAAGCAAGGAACTGTACCATTGTCTTGTATATAGCTCTCGAAATTACAAACTTAAAGTAAGGATCATGACCAAGTTTCATGTCAGGGAAACTCTGGTGAGAGAGCATCTCAAGAATAGCAGACGGCTGAGCAGGCAGACGTGTCTCGCCGTAGTTTTTGTCCCAAACATCCCTTGATGCCCATGACCGGAAATGCCTTTTCAAGTCAGACGAGACATTGCCGACAAGGCTTCTGATAAACGCAGAAGAAGCCGAGCGCGAAGCACCCGAAGCAAGGTTGCCGTTGTTGTAGTTTGTCGTGCAGATGCCAAGAGTGCCGTAGATGGAGCGGAAGTCACGTTGCCATCCTGCGTCGCTATGCAATGCCAAGGTCATTTCAATTGGAACGCGACCGGTAAATGCCTCTCCGTTCATCACATTAATATAAGGAAAAGGCTGGCTGCGAATACTGTCGGTAGCAGCAAGGGCAACGCTGTCAGCATAATGACGTGCCGCCTCGTCAGGGAAATCAACGCCGAAGCTGTCCCTGTTCTGCTTTACTATCTCGTCGAAGCGTGCCTTTCCAAACGCCTCTGCGTAAGTCATCTGTTCAACATCGAAGGCAGGTTTGCAGCAACCCGCGTTGTCTGTAGGGTTAGTTACGGAACCATACGACAGCCAGTTGTTCATCAGTGTGCGACTGTTTATGTCGTCGGCATAATCGTCTGTGCCACCCTTTGGGGTAGCAACGGCCATCGGTGCTCCGGCGTAGTGAGTGTAGTAGCGTGCACCTTCCAAGGCACGGGGCAAACCACTCACCTTTCCACCCCTCATGTGCTGTCCCATTCCGCCGCCAAATCTTACGGCATCGGTTGTGACAACGCCATCATGGCAGCTGCTCTTGCTTGAAAGAACAACATAGTTGTCTGCGGGTTTGTTGGCGTCAAAATCAAACGATCCAAGGTAAACCCATGTGCCGGAGCCCATCTGCTGGTTAACGTGGAAGACAGTTGACTGACCTTGATGCACTACCGTGTACTCTGCATCGTCAACTGACTGATCGACAGTTTGATAGCTGACATATACAGCATACTTGCCGTCGCGCTCCAGTATTGGGCGATAGAAAGCCTTGACGGCATGCTGGGCATGCGAAGATTTAGTCATCCTTGCTGTGCCCTGGGCAAACAGATGGTCGGCATCGGTGTAAGGACCGCTCTTTATCCTGAAACCTGCACGTGGAGCATCCTGCCATGCAGAAGCATCACTCTCGGAATATCCAGATTCCTTTGAATCGTTGTCCACCACACGTTCTTCCGTCTGCCAGTCGCGTTCTCGTGGAACAAAGACATTGGCGCCGGCATTCTCAAGCATTGGAATGAGATAAGGTATGACGAAAGTCTGTGTGAAGAGGTCCTCGGTTGTGCAGTAAAGCTGTGGACGCTGCCACTCCCATTGACCTTTGCTTATATTGAAATATCGGCCATGACTTGGCCATACCGTTATGTGACTGCCTGCCAATCCCTGAGTAGGAGCACCGACTTGCGACACGTTCGTTACCCAAGGCTTGGGCGACTTCTGTGCCGAAATGCTCAGAGGAAGGAGCATCAGTAGTATAGATGATATAATGTAAAATGTCTGTTTCAAACCGATTTCCGTTTATTCTTTAGAGAGTTTCCTATAAACTCAAGTTGTGTTTCGTACTTAACAGCGTTGTGTTTCGTACTTAACAGCGTTGTGTTTCGTACTTAACAGCGTTGTGTTTCGTACTTAACACTACTCTGTTTCCTATTGAACAGCCAACCCAAAAGCACTGAATGAAATTTTCAAAGGCACTGAATGAAATTTTCAAAAGCTACGAATGGCGTCGTCATTCGTTACCAGCGAACTATCAGACGACAAAGTTTTGCGGTTTCTTTCCTTTGTAGTTAGCGAAGTATTCCTTTATCTCGACGATGTCCTTGTCATAGTCGCCCGTCGGTATAAACGTCTTCGTGCACTCTATCAGGCGGCGTTCAAAGTCAGCGCCGTATAGCAAAATAGGTATGTTTGCCTTCAGAGCGATGAAATAGAATCCACGTTTCCATTCTTGAGTCGCCTTGCGTGTACCCTCCGGCGTGATGCAAAGACGAAACTCGCTTGCCTTCAATGCCGTTTCTCCGAGATTGTCCGTCATGGACATGTTCTTCTGTCTGTAAACCGGAATGCCACCCGTGCGTCTGAATATCCATCCCAACGGCCAGAAGAACCATTCCTTCTTCATCAGGTAGTTTATCTTTATGCCCTCAGCCCTGGCATATAGCTGCCCGATGATGAAGTCCCAGTTTGAAGTATGAGGAGCAAGGCAAATGATGTATTTTGATGGATGCGGCTGAGTGATATTTTTCTTCCATCCGAACACATCATACAGAAGCCAACTGCATATTCTTTTCATATCTTTTTTGTCTCGTTGTTTTGCTTTTTCTCGAAAATAGGCTTCAAAGTTATAAAAAATATGTAACATGACCTAATTTAAATCTAAAAAAGTTCTTAAATGCTTACTTTTTTGTTTTATCTTCATCGGATATGAAAATATTTTATTAACTTTGCAAAGCAAAAGTTTGCAGTGGTGGTTGTAGCGAAATTATGACCACCCGAAACTATGTGCTTAGTAAGAATAACGAAAATCCATTATTAACATAAACAATTTCATAAAACACTATGGAAAAAAGTGCATTACAGATTGCTCGTGCTGCCTATCAGCCAAAGCTCCCTGTTGCTTTGCGTGGCGCACTGAAGGCTGTAGAGGGTGAGCCAACACAGTCAGTTGCTGATCAGGAGGAGGTAAAGAAGCTCTTCCCTAACACCTATGGTATGCCAATGATTAAGTTCGAGACCATCGAAGGTCAGATGCAGACAGCTGCCATGAACGTTGGTGTTATCCTTTCAGGTGGTCAGGCTCCTGGCGGTCACAACGTTATCTCTGGTCTTTTCGACGGTATCAAGAAGCTTAACCCAGAGAACAAGCTTTACGGTTTCATCCTTGGCCCTGGCGGTCTTGTTGACCACAACTATATGGAGCTTACTCCAGAGATCATCGACGAGTATCGTAACACTGGTGGTTTCGATATCATCGGTTCAGGTCGTACCAAGCTTGAGAAGAAGGAGCAGTTCGACAAGGGTCTTGAGATCCTTAAGGAGCTCGACATCAAGGCTCTCGTAATCATCGGCGGTGATGACTCTAACACCAACGCTTGCGTACTCGCTGAGTACTACAAGGCTATCGGTGCTGGCGTACAGGTTATCGGCTGTCCTAAGACCATCGACGGTGACCTCAAGAACGAGGCTATCGAGGCTTCATTCGGTTTCGATACCGCTACTAAGGTTTATTCAGAGGTTATCGGTAACATCATGCGCGACTGTAACTCTGCAAAGAAGTACTGGCACTTCATCAAGCTGATGGGCCGTTCGGCTTCTCACGTTACTCTTGAGTGTGCTCTCCAGACCCATCCTAACGTATGTCTCATCGGT
>JAZUKC010000059.1:0-29357 GCA_045643065.1 Prevotella sp. | reverse complement strand
TTTCTACGGCAAGAACAAGTCTTGGAAGGAAGGCTTTGCAATCTGGAAGTATTGCCTCCTCGCATCTATCTGCTTCGGCATTCCTTTCTATACTTTGGCATGGCTCGCTGGTCCTGAGATTCCATCAATGATGGGTGGTATTATCGGTCTTGGCGTTCTCGTATGGCTTACAAAGAAGGGCGTTTTCGTACCAAAGGACGTTTGGACTTTCGGTGATGCAGAGACTTGGGATCCAGATTGGTCTGGCGAAATCAAGGCTTCTGACGTTAAGGAGTTCAAGCAGCACATGAGTCAGGTTAAGGCTTGGATGCCTTACATCCTCTGCGGTCTTATCCTCGTTGTCACTCGCGTTCCTGCTTTCGGCATCAAGCCTATCATCAACGACCCAATGTTCAGCCTCGGCTTCACTAACATTCTTGGTGAGGAAGGTGTAAACTCAGCAATAGCAATTCTCAATCTCCCTGGAACCATACCATTCATCCTCGTTGCCATCATCACTATCTTCTATCATGGCATGATGAAGGACGACGAGATCGGTTCTAACAAGGTGAAGACAGCTTGGGGTACAGCCATCGGTAAGATGAAGAACCCAACAATCGCTATGCTCGCTGCCGTTGCTCTCGTTTCCATCTTCAAGGGCTCTGCTGCTTCTGAGGTTGTCATCGGCGACGCTGCCGGCACATCAATGCCAATGGCAATGGCTAAGCTCATGTCTTCAGCACTTGCTCCTGTATGGCCAATGGTTATCTCTTACATCGGAGGTCTCGGCTCGTTCATCACTGGTTCTAACACAGTGTCAGACATGCTCTTCGCTAACTTCCAGTGGGATGCAGCTACAGCACTCAACTATACTCCCGACCAGCACTTCGTAGCCGTTGCTGCTCAGGGTGCCGGTGGTGCTATGGGTAACATGATTTGTATCCACAACATCGTAAGTGCTTGCGCCGTTCTTGGTCTTATCGGTCGCGAAGGACAGATTCTCCGCAAGACTTGGATTCCATTCGTGCTCTACGGATTGCTAACTGGAATCATGGTGTTTATCCTTTTGAATGTATTTGCATAAATTAATCATTCGAGAGTCCTTGAGACACATCGAGGATTCTCGACAATTACTAACAACTCCTTAATAATAAAATAATGAAAATAGGACTTTTTGTACCATGCTACGTTGACGCACTCTATCCAGAGGTTGGCGTAGCAACATACAAACTATTGACGTCGCTTGGATTGGATGTGGAATATCCAGAAAAGCAGACATGCTGCGGACAGCCTATGGGCAATGCAGGTTTCCAGCATAAGGCAAAGAAACTCGTGAAGAACTATGACGAGCTGTTTGCAAAGTATGACTATGTAGTAGCACCATCGGCCAGCTGTGCTGCCTACGTCAGATTCTTCCACCCAGAGATAATAAACCACGAGTGTGAGACAGCAAAGAAGACAATGGATCTCGTAGAGTTCCTGCATGACGTCATTAAGCCTACATCGTTGAAGGCAAAGTTCCCACACGTAGTAAGTCTTCACAACAGTTGCCATGGTGTACGCGAACTGGGATTGTCATCTCCAAGTGAGCGCAGTATGCCACGCTTCAACAAGATAAAAGATCTGTTGCAACTCGTTGAGGGCATCACCGTGAAGGAACCAGAGCGCGTTGACGAATGCTGTGGCTTTGGTGGTATGTTTGCCATTGAGGAGCCAGATGTATCAGCACGTATGGGACGTGACAAGATAGCACGCCATAAAGCAACGGGAGCTGAGTACATCACTGGTCCTGACTCGTCATGTCTCATGCACATGCAGGGATTGGCAAAGAAGGACGGCACCGACATCAAGTTTATTCATGTAGCACAAATACTTGCTGCAGGTTTGTAAAAGAATGTAAATAGTAAATTGTCCAATTGTAAATATAAATATGGGTACAATACACGCAAAGAAAGCAGAGAAGTTTCTGCAGAATGCAGATAAAGTAACACGCCATGACCAGACATTCTGGTCGGTACGTGCCAAGCGCGATGTCCTTGCCTATGAACTGGAGGAATGGGAGCAGCTGCGCGAATCTGCAAGCCAGATAAAGAAGCACACCGTAACTCATCTTGCTGACTATCTTGAAGAGTTTGAGCGCAACGCAACAAAGAACGGTGCCATCGTCCATTGGGCAAAAGATGCCGACGAATACAACGAGATTGTCCTTGACATTCTCCGTAAGCATAACGTAAAGAAGGTGGTTAAGGGTAAGTCGATGCTTACCGAAGAGTGCCATCTCAACGAGAACCTCATCAGCAAGGGCATCGATGTTGTTGAAACCGACCTTGGTGAGCGTATCCTTCAGTTAATGGAACTACCACCAAGCCACATCATCATGCCTGCTATCCACATTACCCGCGAACAGGTAAAGGAGAACTTCGGTAAGAAAGGTCTGTTGGAGAAGAACGGTGCACAAGGAGCACGCAGCATGGGTTATGACGATAAGACAGAACTTGAGGCAAAGGCAGATCCTACCTATCTCACTCGCTGTGCCCGCTACCACCTGCGCGACAACTTCATGACAGCAGAGTGTGGCATGACGGGTGCTAACTTCGGTGTTGCCTCTACTGGCGAGATCGTAGTATGTACCAATGAGGGCAACGCCGACATGAGTACATCTATCCCTAAGCTCCACATAGCATCTATTGGTTTGGAGAAGATTATCCCTAACTACGATGCCATGGGCGTATTCCAGCGTCTGCTGGCACGCCATGGAACAGGTCAGGCAACAACAGTATATACCTCGCACTTTAAGAAACCACGTCCAGGTGGCGAATACCACATCATCCTTGTGGATAACGGACGAAGCAGCATTCTCGGCAACCCTGACCACTGGCAGTCGCTGAAGTGTATGCGTTGTGGTGCATGTATGAACACATGTCCTGTCTATCGTCGTTCTATGGGTTACAGCTACACCTATTTCATCCCAGGACCTATCGGTGTCAACCTCGGTATGCTCAAGGACAAGGACAAGAACTACCATAACTGTTCGGCTTGTTCGCTCTGTTGCTCTTGCGATAACGTATGCCCTGTTAAGGTTGACCTCTCGTCACAGATTTACAAGTGGCGTCAGGAACTGGACGACATGGGACATGCTGATCCATTGAAGAAAGCCATGTCGCAAGGCATGAAGGTGATGTTTGAACGTCCAGGGCTCTACACCTCTGCGTTGCGCCTGGCACCATTGGCAAACTATGTGCCATCATTCATCACAGGAGTTAAGCTTAACGCATGGTGCAAGCACCATACAATGCCAGAATTTAAAGAATCGTTCCACACACTTTGGAAGAAAGGTAAAGTAAAATGAGCAGCAAAGACAAAATACTAAGCACATTGCGCAAGAATGTGCGTGAGACATACGACATGCCAGATCTCTCGTTTAAGAAACTGACGTTTGACGATCCTGTGGCAGAGTTCATAAAGCAGGTAACAACAACTGCTGGCGCTAAACTGGTGGAAATTAAGGAAGGTGACGATATCAACGCAAAGATTCGTGAGGCTTATCCTGATGCAAAGGTTATTGCAAGTAATCTGCCAGGCATTGACGCTCAGCGTAATCCAGACGAAGTGGCTGAGGCACAGGATCTTGATGGTACTGACCTCGGTGTTATCGAAGGTGGCGTGGCTTGTGCAGAGAATGCCTGCGTATGGGTACCAATGAACATGAAGCAGAAGGCTATTTGCTTCATCTCTGAGTTCCTCGTAATCATCGTTTCGAAGAAGAACATCGTTTCAAACATGCACGATGCCTACAAGGCTCTGGAGCAGATGGGCGAGACATCAAAATATGGCTTCGGCACATTCATCTCTGGACCTTCCAAGACAGCTGACATTGAGCAGTCATTAGTGTATGGCGCTCAGGCAGCCTGCGGTGTCACTATATTCCTAACGGAATAAATGAATAATTAATAATGAATAATTAATAATTTAATGAAGATAAGAAGTTTATTCGTAGCGTTATCGCTGCTCGCCTCGCCAAATGTCATGGCAGATGTCAATGAGGATGAGTTTGCAACCAACGAAACCAACCATGAGGGTGGTTTCTTGACAGAGAAACTAAACGAGTACCTCAGTTCTGAAATGGATGCCGACGCTGAGGCAGGCAATGTGGAGGTAGGACGCAAGGTTACTGACTTTGCTTCTGCTCCAAAGTTTGGTGGCTACTTTATGAGTGGCTACTACTACTCGGGTAAGGACGGTGCTCATTCTGGCGATGGTTTCAAGCAGAAGAATGTCCGTGCATACGTTAGTGGCACATTGTTCAAGGACTTCAGCTACCTCATGCAGGTGCAGATAGCCAACGACAAGTTCCACATGAAAGACTATTGGCTTGAGTGGAAGCGCTATTCTGCATTTCAGGTAAAGGCAGGTCAGTTCATCCGTGTCTTCGGATACGAGAACCCATACAACCCATTCGAATACCACGATGGTGCATATGCTCAGATTACCCAGAAGCTCTGCGGTCAGGCAGATTACGTTGGTGAAGACAACGGTGGTGGACGTGATCAGGGCATTCAGGTACAAGGCGACCTGTTCCCTGTAGGCAAGGACAAGCATCACCTGCTGCACTATCAGGTTATGGTGAGCAACGGCCAGACAATAAACTCTGGTGATAAGAACTCCCAGAAGGACATATCAGGTATGATTGCCATCCAGCCAGTACAAGGACTTCGTCTTGCTGTTTGGGGATGGACAGGCAACTTTACAGGTAGCAATGGCGTCACAGTGGACAGAGATCGCTATATGTTCTCTGTGTTCTATGACAAGAACGACTGGACATTCCGCTCAGAGTATGTACACTCTACCGGACACAGCGTCTTGAAGTATGTTGACGGCCGTTTCCTTGATCGTGGCAAGCAGCAGGGTTGGTATGTAACTGCCGGCATTCCATGCAACAAGTGGCTGAAGACATGGGTGAAGTATGATTCGTATGAGGAGGATGCCACCGTAGCAACTATGCGCTCGGTATATTCTGTGTCTCCAAACATACAGCTCCACAAGAACCTCTGGTTCCAACCTCGCGTGGCATACGTCCACGACCGCAACCTGCCTACCGATAACCGCAACTACTGCGAGGCATCAGTGGAGATGGGTGTGAGGTTCTAGTTAATGAGGCTAGAAAGTCTAGAGAGTCTAGAAGGTCTAGAAAGTCTAGTATAAAATAAAAAAATAATGAACAAATACGAATCATTTCTTAGTGAGGTGAAAACCTTCCTTCCACAGGAGCGCATCTATACCGACGAACTGCGCCGATTGGCGTGGGGTACTGATGCAGGCTTCTATCGCATGATACCACACATAGTGATACGCAGCAATGGCGAAGAAGAGATATCTCGTCTGCTTAAAGCAGCTGACAAACATAACGTAGCCGTAACATTCCGTGCTGCTGGTACCAGCCTTTCCGGACAAAGCATCAGCGACTCAGTACTGATCGTTGCTGGCAAGAACTGGGAGAAGTATTCTGTAGCGAAGGATGGCGAGGAGATAACCTTGCAACCAGGTGTCATCGGTCAGCGTGTCAACGATATTCTTGCACCATACAAGCGCAAGATGGGACCTGATCCAGCAAGTATCAAGAGTGCCATGATTGGTGGCATCGTGATGAACAATGCCTCTGGTATGAACTGTGGCACTCATGCCAATTCCGACAAGATGATGCTTTCGGCACGTATAGTGCTGGCAGACGGTACTGTACTTGACACAGGCGACGAGCAAAGCAGACAGTCGTTCCTTAAGACACATGCTGAAATGGTCAAGGCCATAGAGCAACTTCGTGACGAGGTACGTGCCAACAAGGCACTGGCAGAGCGTATTGCACATAAATATGCCATAAAGAACGTAACAGGCCTTAATCTCCGTCCATTGGTAGCATACGATGATCCATTAGAGATTATCGCACACATGATGGTTGGTTCTGAAGGTACATTGGCATTCCTTAGCAGCGTGACGATGAAGACGCTGAAGGATTATCCATACAAGGCAACAGCGATGCTGTATTTCAATACTCTACGCGATGCCTGCCGTGCTGTGGTAAAGCTTAAGCCAATGCCTGTTCAGAGTGCCGAGCTCCTTGACTGGAAGTCGCTGTCGTCGGTTGACGATGCCAACTACCTTCGTGTGAAAGCTGACAAGGGCGCAAAGGCAGCAGAAGGTCTCACTGCGGTACTCACAGAGACAATGGCATTCACACGTGAGGATCTGGACAAACAGCTCAAGGACGTGACGGATGCATTGGCAGAGTTTGATACATACGTGCCTGTAGAATTCACAGAGGATCCTTCCATTTACAGTAAGTTCTGGGCAATACGCTCAGGTATATTCCCTTCAGTAGGTGGCACACGTGGGCCGGGAACTACATGTCTCATTGAGGATATTGCTTTCCAGATTAAAGACTTGCCAGATGCAACATGCGAGTTGCAGGAACTCATTGCCCGTCATGGCTATGATGATGCCTGCATCTACGGTCATGCCTTTGAGGGAAACTACCATTTCATCGTCAACCAGCGCTTTGACAACGAAACTGATGTGGCTCGCTATGAGGCACTTATGGAAGATGTAAAGAAACTCGTTGTTGATAAGTATGACGGTTCGCTGAAGGCAGAACATGGCACCGGACGTAACATGGCACCATTCGTATGCCATGAGTGGGGTGAAGAGGCATACGCCGTGATGCGCAGGATAAAGGAAATCTTTGACCCGAAACGTCTGCTCAATCCTGGCGTTATCATCAACGACGATCCACGTTGCTACCTCAAGAACTTCAAACCTCTCCCATTGATGTTCAACGACATGATGGCGAAAGTGTTGCGTGGAGAGAAACTCGACGAGGAGGAAGAGGCACTCATCAAGGTAAATCGTTGCATTGAGTGTGGCTTCTGTGAGGTCAACTGTGTGTCATGTGGATTCACACTCAGTTCTCGTCAGCGTATTGTGATACAGCGTGAGTTGACTCGCCTGAAGGAACTCGTAAACAAGGGCGATGCCAATGGTGCTGCTGAACGATACAATCTGCTGAAGAAACAGTTCCAGTATCCAGGCAATGAGACATGTGCCGGTGATGGTCTCTGCTCTACATCATGCCCAATGGGTATCAATGTTGCAGATCTTACACACTGGATTCGTGAGCAGGAATTACCTGAAGGAAGCATGGGTTATAAGGTAGGACAGTTCTGTGCCGACCATCTCCATGGCGTGAAGAACGGTTTACGTCCAATCCTCTCACTTGCCAGCATGGGACACACCGTGCTTGGTTCTTCACTTATGTCGGGCATCTGTAATGGTCTTCATGCTGCAGGCATTCCTCTCTGGACACCAGCCATGCCAAAGCCTGTCTATAGTGCGCCAAAGGCAACACTAAAGGAGCAGAAACTTAAGGTGGTCTATTTCCCATCATGTATCAATCAGGCAATGGGTCAGCAGAAGAACTCACCTTACAAGCAACCACTCGTAACAGAAATGACTCAGTTGCTTGAGAAGGCAGGTTATGAAGTGATCTATCCAGAGAACATGGACAACCTCTGTTGTGGTACCATCTGGGAGAGCAAAGGCATGCCTGCTATTGCTGACCAGAAATCGGCAGAACTGGAGAAGGCTCTGTTGAAGGCATCAGAGAATGGACGCTATCCTGTGCTGTGTGATCAAAGTCCTTGTCTGCACCGTATGCGTAAGAAGATCAAGTCAATCCTGCTTTATGAGCCAGCAGAGTTTATCTACACCTTCCTTGTTGAGCGTCTGACGTTCAAGCCAAAGAGCGAACCTGTTGCTATTCATATCACTTGCTCTACCCGTGAGATGGGATTGGCTCAGACAATCATCAAATTGGCTCAGCTCTGTACTACTGCCGAAGTGCTTGTGCCAGAAGGTGTTGGTTGCTGTGCGTTCGCTGGCGATCGTGGATTTACTCATCCTGAACTGAACAAATATGCTCTGCGCAAGCTTTCTCCACAGATAGAGAAGGCAGGCATTAAGGTGGGTTATTCAAACAGCCGCACCTGCGAGATTGGTCTTTCGAGCAACAGCGGTGTGCCATACGTCAGCATAGCGTATCTTGTAAATGAATGTACGGTGTGATGTTTTGTATAGAGTTTAGAGCTTAGAGCTTAGAGCTTAGAGTATAGAGTAAAGAGTTTTGAGCTTAGAGTTCTATACTTTTCAAATTCATCTCTTCAACTATGAACTGATAGAAACATAATACAAAAGAAAGAGGTTTGGCTGCAAATAGTCAAACCTCTTATTTTTTTACTGTAGCACTGTAGCGTGTAGCGCTTTTTACTCTTTCCTGTCAAATTGGAAAATCGTGATGCTGTGAAATACCTCTCCTGGTCGTAGGATTGCTGATGGCCATTGTGGCTGATTAGGGGCATCAGGGAAATTCATTGTCTCAAAGCAGATGGCATTTCGATGTGGATACACCTTACCGTCTTTACCTTTGATGTTGCCCTTGTGTCCGTTGGCTGTGTATATCTGCATGGCAGGCATGTTGGTGAAAACCTTCATCCTTATCTTTGTGACTTTGTCGTAAAGACTTGCTGCAAAACTCAGCTCTTTGCCGTTGTTCTTCATCTGGTAGCAATGGTCATAGCCTTTAGTCACGTTCAGTTGTTCGTTGGCTTCATCTATGCGTTCGCCTATTGCGTGTGGCTTACGGAAGTCAAAAGGAGTGCCACCGACGTTACCAAGTTTTCCGGTAACCCTTTTGTTCGCATCATATAGAGCGATACTGTCAGAGTTTATTATCAGTTCCTCATCAAGAATGTCGGCAGAGAGATTGCCTGAAAGGTTGAAGAATGAATGATTGGAAGGATTCAGCGCTGTCGCTTTTGTTGTCGTGGCATAGTAATCTATCTGGAGAGCATCATGAGTAAGCGTGTATGTTGTCGTTATGTTCAACTCTCCTGGGAAACCATTCTCTCCGTCAGGCGAGACGTATCTCAGCGTCATGGAAGAATCGGTTACATTCTCCATCTTCCAGAATCTTTGCGAGAAACTTGGAGTGCCACCATGCGAACAGTCGCCATTGCTGCCCGTCTGCAACTGGTATTCCTTTCCGTCTATAGATAGATGCCCGCCAACGATGCGTCCGATGTATCTGCCTACGACAGCACCGAAATTCTGCTTTATGTCCCTGTAGTTCTCCAATGTGTCAAAACCAAGAACGATGTCCACACCTCCAATCTTAAGCGACTGGATTCTCGCTCCATAGTTTATCACATTCATTTCTATCGGCATGTGCCTGTTTGAGTTCTTTATCGAACGCATAGCAAATGCCTCGTCTTGAGCAAACATGCTATTTGGCATAACTGCGAAGACGAAAATAAACAGTATGGAGAGCAGTTTTGACTTGTTAGCTATAACAACGGACATGAGTTCTTATTTTGTATTCTGGTTTTATTCTACAATAAGCGATACTGCCCCTTTGGCATCCTTGCGTGACTGAATCTTTGTCAAGATGCTGACTTCCTCGCCTTCAGTATCTTCCATTTCGTTAAGATCCTTGATAATGCTACGTCCCACCTTTATGCTCCCAACGACCGACTCAGCCACAACCTCGTCATTCTCGTCTATGAGCAGTACGGTATCGCCCACCTTGCATGCGCCACCAATGATAGTTCCAGCAAAGGCAACACCACGACCTTTAATCAGGAACGTATCTTCTATGTCCATAAGGAACTGTACGCTATCCTCGTCATCCTCCGTTTCAGAGAACATCTCCTTAGGGAACGTGTCGATAACCTCTTCGGGCAACAATTCGACAAGCGAAACAGGCAGATACGTCTGAATACCGATGTCGTCATTCTCTGACAAGGCGCCATGCGTCTGCTCAATGGCATCATCGCTCACCTGATCAAGAATGCTGTCGTAAATCTCAGATGGTATGTCCATGAACTCAGCCGTCTGGTGCTGCTTGTCGGCAAGGATGTATTCAGAGATATTCTGCACTTCCTGTTCCGAAAGGTTGACGGTAGCTTCACCTTCAAAAATTGTCTCGCCATTACGTTGAATGGCATATTCCACATATATCTCCTTCATGTTCCTTTTTCTTTATTTGTTTATGACGTTCTCGTATAAGTCAGAGATGACCTGCTTGATACACTGGCTTAGGAATAGATTCTCCACACGATCGTGAGCATTCTTTGAGAATTTCTTACGCAGTTCGTCGTTATCAATCAGCGTGCGAATGGCGTTAGCATAAGCCTTTACGTCTCCGTTCTTCACGACAAGACCTGTCTCCCCGTCCAGGTTCACCCAGTTCACTCCCGATCCCTCTATTGTGAAGCAAACAGGAACTGCTCCGCAATACATGGCTTCAGCAAGCACTACGCCGAACGCTTCGTTCTTGGTGATGGAAGGGAATGCAAAAACTGTACATGCACGCATATAGTTGCCCAGCTCTTCGTCAGATACACGACCGATGAAGCGTACGTTCGAAAGACCTGCTGCACGGTCAATAAGTTCGGATGTGAGAGGACCCTTACCAGCTATAATGACGTTTGTCTCGTCGCCAAGCTCACGTGCAGAATCTATCAAGTATTCAATGCCCTTGTAAGTTACGTGTCTTCCGACGAAGAAAACGAACTTGCCATACTTCTCCCTTAATGCCTTTATTTGCTCCTCGTCATACGTGTCGTCCAGTTTGTTTGTCGCTACGGTATTCGGAATCACGGTACACTTCTTCCTGTTGCGTCTTAGCAGTTCGCTGCCCTCAATATAGTTGGGCGAAGTAGCGATGATGGCATCAGCACGCTTCAGGAGTTTGCTTTCTACAGGCGAGAAGAGAGCATGCAGCACTGGTTGCACGATGATGTCGCTATGCCAGTGAACGATGAGTTTTGTGTTTGAACTCATGTTTATCATGCATAGCAGGGAAGCCAACGGATTAGGTGCATGGAGATGAATGATGTCCGGGTGGTAGTTTCGGATGATGCGTCGCATGATGGTGTGGAAACTTAACGAGATAGGTTGGCGAGCCGTCTCGCACAGCAATCCCACTCTGAACACCCTCACGCCATTTATTATTTCGTCTCTATTTTCCTTTCCCTCGCTAAAGCAAAGCACCATCTGCTCGTATTCCATCGTTGTGTCGATGATGCTCTTGCAGACATCTTCAAGTCCTCCCATGAAAGGGTAATAATATTTAGAGATGTGTAGTATTTTTTTCTTCATTATGATCTTTTTTTCAGTTAACTATCTGAATGAACACCGTGTTAACTGATAACTGATAACTAATAACTTATAACTATTGATTAATCGGGAGATAAACGTTAATGATGCTGTATAGGGCGGCATCGGCCAATGCTATCCACGTTATCTGGACACCTAAGTGCATCATCACCAGATTGATAGCAAAAAACGCTGCTTGCATGCAGAGGATAGTGAAAAGTGCCTGGTGCATGTTCATGCCCTTGGCCATCAGTTTGTGGTGGATGTGTGTCTTGTCAGGGGTGAAGATTCCCTTACCACGGCACAGGCGGCACAGAGCAACCCTCGTAAGGTCAAAGCATGGAATCAGAATAGCAGAAAGAGCCACGACAAAAGCATCCTCGCGATAGGGCAGGGCAGTAGGGTTGTCCATCAGGAACTTTATCGACAGGTAGGCAAGCGTCATGCCGAGCAACAAGCTTCCTGAGTCGCCCATAAATGTCTTCGACCCCTTCTCTGCTTTGCCTAACATGTTGAATGGTAAGTATGCCAAGAGGCAACCGCCAAGAGCGAATATCATTATGTTGAAGATAGGAATGCTCATCTCGTAGAATCTCCATCCGTAAATGGCTAAAGCAAACAACGTGAGCATGGCTGCCAAACCGTCAATACCATCGATGAGGTTTATGGCGTTAATAATGAGTACGGCGATGAATATCGTTAGTGCATAAGCTATCCATACTGGCAGTTCGTAGATGCCCATGAAACCGTATAGATTGTTGATATAAAGTCCGCAGATAGGGAATGTTATTGCCGCACACACCTGGACAGCAAACTTCAGCTTTGCGTTACATTCTATTATATCGTCAGCTACACCTATTAAATATATGGCAAGCATTCCGATACAAATCATGATGTTGCTGGTGCTTATGGTTGAAATGAAACTGTTATCTACAAGTTTCATTACGATAAGTGCACAGAGGGTACCTATTGATGCCGCTGGCATGAATACTACGCCTCCGAGACGAGGGATGTGGTTGCTATGTACTCTTCTGTCGTCTATACGGTCAAAGATTTGCTTCTCGTAGCACACCTTGAGCAGTTGCTTCATCAGTATGTACGAGACAATTATAGACGATATCATCGCTATGGCAGAGTATATCAGTATGTTCATTTTTATTTATGCCTGTTTTCTTCGGATTTATGTAATTTACGGAATTACGGAGTTGCATTCTCCTCCCCTCGGGGAGAGGGCTTTATCTGTGAAGCATAAGCATCGTCCAGTTGTTTGTCACGTTTCGCTTTACCTCATATAGCCCCAGCGTACTTGCCTTGTCGGTAAGCATCTTCACGTCTTCTTCGTAGAATCCGCTTAGGATAACTATTCCCTCTGGTTTCAGCGTTTCTGTTATCTGAGCCATATCCTCAAGAAGTATGTTGCGGTTGATGTTGGCAACAATCACGTCAAACATTCCGTCAACATGACTCAGCACACTAACGTCACCCAGAAGGATGTCCATCAGTTCTATTTCGTTGATCTCAGCGTTGTGCTTCGTGTTCTCAACGCTCCATTCGTCTATGTCGTATGCCGTAACGTGTGCAGCACCACAACGCTTGGCAACGAGCGAGAGGATGCCTGTTCCGCATCCACAGTCGAGCACGCGCTTATCCTTCAGATCCATAGACACCAGTTCCTGTACTATCATCTGCGTCGTTTCGTGAGCACCATTGCCGAATGCCATCTTCTGGTCGATGGCTATGCTTATCTCAGCATCCTCCTTCAGCGTCTCGGCATCAGGGCTCATCGCGTCATAGATGATGCAGTTCCTTCCTACCTTGATAGGTTCAAAGCAATTGCTCTCGTAGGTCTCGTTCCAGTTCTGCGACTCAATCTCCTCGGTGTCAAACGTGATGGTTGCGTCCTCGATGGCGAAATCCTCAGTGAGCTGTTTCGTGAACATTGGATCGTAGAACTGCGTCTGAACGTATCCGTTGATGCCGTCGTCAGTATCCTCAAACGATTCATAGCCGGCTTCGCTTACGCTGTCGGCCAGAAGTTCGCGACATGCCTGCATCAATTCCTTGTTTTCTATTTGTATTCTAAAATGAGTAACGAAATAATCCATGTTTTAGTCTATTTCAGGGGCAATTTTTTTATACTTATGTTAAAATTTAGTGCAAATTTACAAAAAATAGGGAAAACCCGTATAGGTTTTAGGAATTTTCCTTAATTTTGCAGTAAATATTAGTGTAATTTTGCATCAAAACCAAAATTATTGCTCTAAAACTAAAAAATTTGCTTATGAAAACAAGAATATTCATGCTGCTTCTCGCGGCTTCTGTTTCGGGTCAGATGTTTGCCCAGGACGATATGTATTTCGTTCCGGCAAAGAAGGAAAAAGCAAAGGTTGTTTCTTCTGACGTTCCGTTCGCTGGCAAAACCTACTATAGTGGAATCAACAAGAGCGATGATGAGTACAATCGCCGTGTGCATGTCGTTCATGACGGAGTGTATGAACTGAATGCCGACGACCTGTATAGTGCCGACTCTATTGCTTCTGACGTAATCTATTTCACTCCTGACAAGAATGAAGATTTCGCAGAGTCATCAAAGCGCGACACCGTCTATATTCTCGTAGCAGAGGAAAACGACTACAGCCTTTGCCGCAGAATGTCTCGCTTTGAGGAGTTCTACTGGGATCGTTACTTCTATGGTCCTTATTGGTCGCACAGATGGATGTGGACACATTACGATCCTTGGTACGACCCATTCTATAGCTTCTGGTACGATCCATTCTTCGACCCATGGATGTCACCATGGTACTCTTCGTACTATTATGGCAGATACCCATACTATGCTTTCGGCTATGACCCATACTACCATCATTACGGATATCCTTACGGAATGGGATACACCGTCAGCCATAGGCCTCATACTGCCTATGCCCCAGGCAAGCACGCAGGTTTTGGTGGACATGGTGGCGTTATTGTCAACAAGACAGCAGGCACAAGTTCCAACAATCTGATAGCACGCCGTAATGGTGATGCAGTAAGACGTTCTTCTGACGTTCGCTC
This sequence comes from Prevotella sp., assembly GCA_045643065.1. Taxonomy (GTDB): domain Bacteria; phylum Bacteroidota; class Bacteroidia; order Bacteroidales; family Bacteroidaceae; genus Prevotella. The sequence goes on along the minus strand of JAZUKC010000059.1, from coordinate 15,122 downwards.
GCGTGGAAATTTCATGAACCGAGGCGACTACACCGTCAATAACCATTCTGCACCAAGAACAGAGTACGGCTCAGGCAGCTCGTCGCGCAGCTATTCAGGCGGTGGCGGTTATTCACGCAGCAGCGGTGGTAGCAGCAGCGGTGGTGGTGGCAGCCGTGGCGGTGGCGGCGGTGGCGGCATAAGCTACGGACGTCGTTAAGCCTTCTAGACTTTCTAGAACCTCTAGACCTTCTAGAACTTCTAGACTTTCTAGCCCCTCTAGCCCCTCTTGAACCTAAAACATCACATAAAAAAAATATGAACAAAAGAATTCTTACAATGGCCATGCTTGCAATAAGCCTTGCATCTATGGCACAGGAAACATACGAAAGTGCTAAGGTTACCGATCAGGACCTCAACGGTACTGCCCGCTATGTAGGTATGGGTGGTGCGCTCGATGCCCTTGGTGCTGACATCTCGGTTATCGGTTCCAACCCTGCAGGCATAGGCATGTTCCGCAGTTCGTCGTTCAGCTTCTCTGGCGGAATGATGATGTCAGGCAACGATGCCGACGGTTCGTTCTTCGACCGCTCAAAGACAACAGGTGGATTTGATCAGCTTGGCATCGTGTTCTCTATGCCTTCTGGCGATGGCTTTACAAACTTTGCATTCAACTACCATAAGTCGAAGAACTTCAATCAGGTGTTCAGTGCCGATGACAATCTTAAGTTCGCCTCTCAGAACAAGTTGGCATGGATGGAAGATGGCGTAAAGGGCTTTACACAGATTGACAAGCTCTACGGCAAAGTCTTTGAAGATTACTACTATCATGCCAATGGCTACAACAAGCTTGACGCATCGTCAGGATACATCGGCAACTATGACTTCAACATCTCTGGCAATATCAGCGACCAGCTGTATCTCGGTTTTACACTCGGTGTGAAGGACGTACACTACCGCAATTCAGCAAGTTACGTTGAGGACATGGTAGATGGTGGATACGTTGAGGTTGTTGACGAGCGCAAGGTTAGTGGCATCGGTTACGACTTCAATTTCGGTGCCATCGTCCGTCCTTTCGCTTCTTCTCCTTTCCGAGTAGGTCTTAGCATTTCGTCGCCAACATTCTATCGACTCACCACCGGTAATGACACGTACCTATATAATATGTCGAACTTCGGAAACAAAGCTGCTGACAATGGCTATACGGCATATTCATATTATGAGTACGACTTTGGCGTTAACACCCCATGGCGCTTTGGTGCTTCGCTTGGCCACACCTTCGGACGCGCGCTTGCTCTGGGTGCCGTTTATGAGTATTCTGACTATAGTTTCCTCAGCAACCGCATCATAGACGACAGAGATTATTACTATGACGAGGACGATAGCACCATTCCTGACCGCAAGATGAATGCTCATACGAAAGAAACCCTGAAGGGTGTACATACCTTCAAGTTGGGTGCTGAGTTCAAGCCAACACCATTTGTCTCAATCAGAGCAGGTTACAACTACGTGACACCTAAGTACAACAAGGCATCAGGAAAGCAGGGCACTATTGACAGCTGGGGTTCGGAATGTGCTTCGCAGACAGATTATGTCAACTGGCAGGAGACAAACCGCATCACTCTCGGCCTTGGATTCCAACTGACAAAGGCATGGTCGCTTGACCTGGCATACCAGTATTCTAACACTAACGGTGAGTATCATCCATTCTCTGATGCTTCATACGGCATCTCAGCGGAAGAGGCAAAGGGTCCTTACCACACGGATGTACACGAGGACGCACAGGGATATTTCATCACCAATTATGCCAATCCTCTGAAGGTGAGCGACAAGCGCCATCAGTTGCTCCTATCTCTCACTTACCGATTCTAAACAGAGGTTCGGCTGAAGGTCAATACCCCCAAACCTCCAACCTCCAACCCAAAACCTCCAACCTAAAACCTCCAACCTATAACCTCCAACCAAAAAATAACCATGCAATATCCCTCTCAGCTACTCGAGAAAGCAGTAAGCGAGTTTTCACGCCTGCCAGGCATTGGTCGGAAGACAGCATTAAGACTTGTCCTCCACATGCTCAGGCAAGAACCCTCAGCCGTCGAAAGCTTCTCTACCGCCATCACTCGTCTGCGTACAGAGGTGCGTTACTGCCGTTGCTGCTACAACATCTCCGATACCGAACTATGCCCCATCTGCTCCAACCCAAGCAGAGACAAAAGCACGATATGTGTCGTGGAGAACATACAGGACGTTATGGCCGTGGAACGTACAGGACAGTTCAATGGCCTTTACCACGTACTCGGAGGCATCATATCACCGATGGACGGAGTAGGGCCATCTGACCTGCAGATTGACTCGCTCGTGCAGAGAGTGCAGCAGGGTGGGGTGGAAGAGGTCATCTTCGCCCTTGCATCGACCATGGAGGGAGATACCACCAATTTCTATATCTCGCGAAAGCTGCAGCCATACAGCGTGCGACTCTCTGTTATTGCACGTGGCATCTCCGTGGGCGACGAACTGGAATACACCGACGAGGTGACGCTTGGACGATCTATCATCAATCGAACCGAACTGAAATGACAACAAAGCAATTAAGCAAACGACTGATGTCCGTGTTCTATACATCAGTACTACTCGAAATAGCTATCGTTACACTCTACGAATCCGAGATTATTCTTGAAGGAGGAATGAGTGGCAACAAAACTGCCGAGTTTATCGTGTGTACAATAATGGAACTGCTCACCATTATCGTCATTCCTATTGCACTACGCATGATAAAGTACGGCGCTGTGCTCAACGTGATACGCGAGAAACACGAGGAAGGACTCTACAACGTGGCGATGATGCGAATGGCGATGCTCATCATTCCGATGTTTGTCAACACGCTCTGCTACTATCTCTTCATGAACGTGGCCTTTGCCTATCTTGCCATCGTACTTGCCATCTCGCTCTTCTTCATCGTACCTACTCACAGCCGTTGCTGCGCAGAATTAGAAATAGAGGAATGATACGCCTGAGACCTTTGGAACCGGAAGACCTTGAACTGATGTACACCATCGAGAACGACCGCTCGCTATGGTGGATGTCGGGCACCTCTGCGCCTTACTCGTACTATCTGCTGAGGGAGTACATCGCCAATAATGCCACCGATATATATAAGGACGAGCAGGTTCGGTTCGTCATAGAGTGCGACGGGCAGGCAGCGGGAATGATTGACCTCTTCGACTTCTCGCCCAAGAACTGCCGTGCAGAACTCGGAGTGGCTCTGCTGCGTTCGTTCCAGAAGCGAGGCATAGCACGTGAGGCAATCAGCCGGATAGCAGAGTATGCACGCGATGTGGTACACATGCACCAGATCTATGCCATCGTACCCGTCTCCAACCACTCGTCCGTTAGCATGCTCGAAGCATGTGGATTTGAGCATTCAGGAACTCTCCACAACTGGATAAACCATGGCGGAAAGTATGAAGATGCACACTTTATGCAACTTTTTTTAGCAAAATAAGAAAAAAAACTTGGAAAAATTTGGTGGGTTCAAAAAAAAGTAGTACCTTTGCACCCGCAAACAAGAAACAATGACATTTGGTGCGTTAGTTCAGTTGGTTAGAATGCCAGCCTGTCACGCTGGAGGTCACGGGTCCGAGTCCCGTACGCACCGCCAAAATGTTATTGAAAATTGTTCAACTGAAGGTGCGTTAGTTCAGTTGGTTAGAATGCCAGCCTGTCACGCTGGAGGTCACGGGTCCGAGTCCCGTACGCACCGCAAAAGGAGTTCATAACGAGCTCCTTTTTTTTGTGCCTATAAATATCAACAGCATTTTTTCAACTGTAGCACTGTAGCGCGTAGCGCTTTTGTGTTAGGGGTGTTGCTATCTCCATCCCCCGTTATCTCCCTCCCCCGTTATCTCCCTCCCCGTTAACGGGGAGGGATAATAATTCATTATTCATTAAAATTCTCGATCTTCCTGTTGATGTAGCTGTCTATGCCGAAGATGCTGCCACAGTAGATGAGGATCTGGGCGAAGATGTAGAGAACACTGTCATGAATCTCGCCTGGGGGAGGAAGAATCAGAGCTACGAATGCCATCGCCACTCCCGCGGTGAGTAAGACGATGGCAGAGAACTCCTTAGGGCAGAACTTCTTCATTATCCCTTGACAATGTCATACTTGTCCGCCTCCTTGAACTTAGCGCTAAGGTCAAGCTGCTTCTTCGAGAATTCACCCGTGCCGAGTGCGTTGATGTGTGCCGACTTGATGTTGGTGGACACGTTGAATTCGCCTACAGAATCAGCACCGGTAGTCTTAAGGCCGATGGAGAAGATAGCAAGACCATCCAGCTTCACCTTCTTTGAGTCGAGACAGAGCTCCTTCACACAGCTCACCATGTCCTTCAGCACACCGTGGATAGTACCCTTCGAGAATGGGGAGTTATGGCTTGCCATGTGCTCTGCAAGTCCCTCAAGGTTGATAGTCTCGGTGTGATGTGCACGAGCGAACCACTTGTTCTTTGCCTTCTCAATGTTTCCGTTGTACCTGTGAAGATAATATTCAATCATAGCATACAGTTTTTTGTGTTTGCAATCTGCCTTTCTCTTTGCCCTCAAGCAGCAGAGCAGGCAATTGCGGTCAATCGTTGTGTTTGCGTCAAACAGACGTCGTCTTTTTTGAAAACAGGGCCCAAGTTTCGCCAAAACGCTCTGTCTGATTTCCAAGTGCAAAGGTACAACTTTTTTTTGCCCCATCCAAATTTTCTCTCCCCAAACCGCCTAATTTCCCCATAAGCTTTTCCGAATTTTTTTTTAACACAGAGACACGGAGGACAATTTTAATGAATAATGAATTATTATCCCTCCCCGTTAACGGGGGAGGGAGATAACGGGGGATGGAGATAGCAACACCCCCTAACTCAAAGGCGCTACGTGCTACAGTGCTACAGTAAAAAAACACACCATGTTCTTGCTCATAAATTGTTTAAATATATATATATTTAAAACTTCTTTTCAATTTTCTACCCCCATATTTTCAACTGTAGCACTGTAGCGTGTAGCACATTCCCCCAAGAAATTTAACAAAAAATAATGGTGGAAATGATACGTCGTTTCCATCTTTTTTTGTACCTTTGCAGTCCATTTTCCATACTACACGGAGGGAGGATGAAAAACAATCATTAAGGCTTATTTTAATCGTAAAAAACAATGACAGAAGAAATCGAAATTATCAAGGACTATCTGCGGCAGGAACGGGCAGATATCGACAGAGAAAAAGAGGCTCTGCTGGAACGTGGCTACCAACTGAAGGCGATGGAGGTGTTGCTGGGCAGGGCAGAGAAGGCAGAGTCAAGTCTCGAACAGATGCGTGAGGAGCGTGACGATCTGAAACAGGAGGTCAAGGCTCTGCAGATGCAGCTGGACGAGCAGCAGAAGATGGCAAAGAACATGGCGGCAAAGACCGAGGATGAGTCGCTCGTCAAAGCTCTGCGCACGTATATGAATCACTCAAAGAAGAAGACGGCGAAAAAGCGTGGATACATCAAGATGATGATAACGGAACTGGCGCTGTCCGTCGGTCTCACTCTGCCTGAGGATATGATAGTTACCCTGGAGGCATTTGACGATGACGAGAGCAAGACGGAGGTAAACGTGGAGGGTAACTATATTGAGAAACAATTAATAGGCTAAAAATTATGGCAGAAGGAAACAGAGTGTTCAACATCAATGGCAACTACATTGAGAAGCAGGAGATTCACGTAGAGAATGGTGGAGTGCTGAACTTTGGCAGCGCAAAGAAGCCAACGGAAGATTCTGAGGTGGATGATAGGGTGGATGATAGGGTTGAGGCGTTATTGCCATTTTTCTACAACGAGAAGGAGACCGTAGAGGGGTTTCTGAGAAGAGTGGATGGTGCCAGCGCGATGGATGTCGTAAATGTGGTTAACGACATGTTGCGTGCGAAGACGGTAAGCGACGTGAGTTGTAACAAACCGTTGTGGGAGGTGCTGACTCGCCTCGGTATCTACAGCAAGACTTTGGCGAACTGGAATAGCCAGATTCGTAGGTGATAGTGGTTGTTAATACTTGCCAGACTTGTCGAAAAATTGTTCTGACTTTTTGGATATTTGTTTGTACTTGTTACTAAGATGACTGATGAGATTTTTTCTTGTCAGTCATTTTTTTTGTGCGTACCTTTGCATCAGCATTGAGAAATTAAGAAATTAAGAGATTAAGAGATTAAGAGATTAAGAAATTGAAAGATTATCAACTGAGGTTTTTAACACAGAGACACGGAGGACACGGAGGACACGGAGTTTTTTTGAGGTCCATTCGGAGTGAGAACGTGCTGCATAGAACTCTAAAAACTCTGTGGACTCCGTGCCTCTGTGTTAAACCCTTGGTAAGAGATTAAGAAATTAAGAGATTAAAAACAAAAAATACAATTATGAACGAAATTAAAATTCTCAAAAATCCACAGTTCGGTCAGATTCGAATCTGTGTTGATGAACAGAGAAAAGAGTGGTTCTGCTTAAGTGATGTTTGCAAGGCATTGGAGATTAACAATGTTGGAAATGTTAAATCTCGCCTCTCAAAGAGGGGTATCCGCAGTATGGACACCCCTACCTACAATCAACACTGCACAGTGGTGATGCAGAAGATGATTTACATCGACGAAGCTAACTTGTACCGCTGCATCTTCCAGAGTCGTAAGCAGGAGGCGGAACAATTCCAGAACTGGGTATTCGAGGAGGTGCTGCCACAGATTCGCCAGACGGGTGGTTACATCCCGGTGAGCAAGGAGGACGATGAGAAGACGATTCTTGCTAAGGCGGTGGGCATCTATCAGCGTACCCTGGAGCAGAAAGACCGTCTGATTGCTGATAATCGTCCGAAGGTGCTGTTTGCCGATGCGGTTACGAGTCAGGAGGATAGCATCCTGATCAGCGAGATGGCTAAGATTCTGACGCAGAACGGCTACGAGATTGGCAGGACGCGATTCTTCCGCTGGCTTCGCGAGAATGGGTACATCTTCAAGCATTCTACCGAACCGATTCAGAAATGGGTGGAGCGTGGCATCTTTGACACTCACGTTACTATCGTCAACACCAACCACGGACAGCGTGAGTCGTTGACCACGAAGGTGACGGGCAAGGGACAACAGTATTTCATTAACCTTTTTATCAAGCCCCTCTAATCATGAGTATGTATTTCAGTTTCCGCATTTGGAAGTTCCAGGTGACTTTTAATTGCAACTTTAGCAAGAACGACTAAATGAAGAGTATTTTCAAGGTGGTGCAGCAGGGCGAGGCTTTCGCTGTACAGAGTCAGAAGAGTGACAGCGGCCAGACGATGAAGAGCAACATTGTGTTGCAGGAGTTGGGTGGCAAGTTCGAGAATCAGTACATTGCAACCCTTTGGGGTAACGCGGCTCAATGTAAGTTTTACAACGGAGATTTGGTTGTGGCAGCACTCCGATTCTCTACAAGAGATTACAATGGTCAGACGTACCAAGACATTTCAGTAAATGACATTTACAAACTTAACAAGTAAACAGCTATGGTAGCAAGAGGTATCAGAAACGATAACCCGCTCAACATCCGTCATGGCAAGAGCCAGTGGGTGGGTATGCGTGAGAAGCAGACGGACAAGAGTTTTGTGCAGTTCAAGAGTCGCGTGTATGGCTATCGTGCAGCATTTGTGTTGCTTCGTGGCTACATCCGCAAGGGTGTCAACACGATAGGGAAGATCATAGCACGATGGGCACCCAGTAGTGACGGCAATAACACTCGCGCTTACGTTGATTTCGTGAGCAAGAGCACCGGCATCAACGCGGGTCACACCCTACGATGGGAGGACAAGGCAGAGCTTGTGGAGATAGTGCGCAGCATGGCGCAGATGGAGAGTGGCGTTATCGAGGATGCTTCGGTCATCGAAGAGGCGTACACAGTAACTACTTAGGTCCCTTGTCTTTTTTAACACAGAGACACAGAGGACACTGAGTTCACAGAGATTCTTTGAGTTCCATTCGGGGTTAGAACGTGCTGCATAGTACTCTAAAAACTCCGTGTCCTCTGTGCTCTCCGTGTCTCTGTGTTAATAATAAGTGAGTGCTGAGTAGTTATCGTACACATTAGTTGTGTGAAAAAAAATCAATACGATTATGAGTTGCTATACAATATATTATAATGAGGGCGCGAAGATGATGCGCCCTGTCACAAGTCGTGACGAATACTTGAGGTTGCGTGATTCGGAAAAGCAGAAGGCAATTTTGAAGGATGTGCGTTCTGGAAACGAAAAATTGAAACATCGTCTGTTGCAGATGAACTATTCGTGCTTGCCAAACAGACCCTCTCCCCAGTCCTCTCCCGTAAAGGGCGAGGGAGTAGATACTAATGCTCTCTGTGGGCCATTGAAAGGAAGTACTACGCCATCGAACACCGTTGGCATGGACGTTGACCACATCGCCAAGGAGCAGATGCAGGAAGTGAAGGAACGCATCCTCGCCAAGAAGGACGAACTGGGATTGCTGATGCTGGAACTTTCAGCACGCGGTGAGGGCTTTCATCTTGTGTTCAAGCGTAAGGCAGAGCTGAGTCAGGAGGACAACCTTCGTTGGGCAAGCGATCTGCTGGGCGTGGAGTATGACCAGGGAGCGAAGGACATCACCCGCGTGTTCTTTACTACAACGGCAAGTGAGGAAGATTTGCTGTTCCTTGATGATGAGCTGTTTGAGCAAGGTACTGCCCTCCAGGCAGAAGTTGTTGGTGGAGAGCCCCCCATTACGGGGGAAGCGAGGTTAGGGGCCGGAGGAGAGGGTCTCTTGACCTACCACGACATCCCTTATACGATGATTGTCGCTAAGTACTGGGAACTCTTCAACGATGGGAAGGAACCTCAGCAGGGTGACAGAAACGTTAAGACGTATGAGCTGGCGATGACCATCCGACACATCTGCGACTACGACCAGCAGAAGATGGAACAGATAATCCCTCGCTATGACGGCTTTGACGAGACTGAGTGGCGGCAGACCATCAAGAATGCCTTAAACGAACCTCACAAGAGTACACCTTACCGATTGAAGCAAGTGCTGAGAGCGGTGAAGGAGGAGCGTAAGATGGCATTGATAGGAGCACCTTCTGACTCCCCCAATGGAGAGAACAGAATGCCTGCGAGGCCACGAAGAATGCCTGAGATGCTGAAACTGATGTCGTCGAAGGTGCCGATGAAACTGAAGGCTATGATTGAGGAATCGGTATGGCCAGCGATGTGTGCGCATCTGCATGGCGTGACGTTCCGCTACATCGATGGTGTGGTGCATGAAGCCAACATCTGTTCGCCGCTTATCGGTAGGCAGAGTACGGGTAAAGGGCATGTAAACCAGCCGATTGAGTGCTTGCTGGCAGACATCACCATTGCCGACGAACAGAACAAACAGCGTGAACAGGATTGGCGCCGAAGAAATCAAGGCAAGGGTGCTTCGAAGGACAGGCAGCCACGACCTGAGGACATCGTCATACAGCGTCTGGACGACGACCTGACACCAGCTGCTTTGTCGCAATCGCTGATTGACGCAGAGAAGAACGGTCAGCGTCGCATCATCACGAAGGTCGATGAGATAGAGTTGCTCAACAAGGTGGGCAACGGCAAGAATGACACCGTGGGATTGTTGGTTCGCTATGGATTTGATACTGCCAGATGGGGACAGAGACGCGTAGGGTTGGACAGCGTAAACGGCTCGTACACCGTGCGTTGGGTGTGGAACGCATCATGCACGTTGAAGTCGGCAAGGAAGTTCATCACGAGCGACTGGATAGCCAACGGTTCGCTGTCGAGACTAAACGTCAACGCCTTGCTCCTGCCGAAGGATGACCACGAGATGCCGAAGATTGGCGAGTACGACGATAAGTTCCGGAACGACCTGAAACTGTACGTGGATCGACTGAATGCAGCAAGCGGATTGGTGGAGTGTCCGCAGGCAAACAAACTCGCACAGGAGATGATAGCAGAGCATGAGCGCATAGCCGACCTGTGTGAGAGCGATGGCTACCGCACGTTCTCGTATCGTGCCATCGTGATAGGTTGGCTGAAGGCAAACATCCTGTACATTGCCCATGGCTACAAGTGGGACAAGACGATTGCTGAGTACGTGCGTTACAGCGTGCGCCGAGACATGTATCTGAAGATGTACTTCTTCGGTCAGCAGATCGAGGAGGAGTTTGAGGAAGAAGAGCGCCAGCAGCAGTATGGTCCTCGGAATTTGCTCAGCACGTTGCCAGAGGAGTTCACCATGGACGATTATCTGCGTATGCGTCAGGCACAGGGCAAGCGTGGTGACGGCAAGAGCACCCTGCGCACCTGGAAGACACGAGGATACATCGACTATGACGAAGTGACGGAAACGTACAGAAAATTAAAGAATGAATAATTGATTATTATCCCTCCCCGTTAACGGGGGAGGGAGATAACGGGGATGGAGATAGCACCACCCCTAACACAAAAGCGCTACACGCTACAGTGCTACAGTAAAAAAAAGACTACTTATTATGGAGATAACAGTAAAGAGAATATATTTCAGAGACACATACACCATCGGCGTAATACAAGTCAACGGCAAATACCAGATGGACACCCTTGAACCTCACGCCATCAACTGGCAGAAGGAAAAGAAGGTAGCAGGCAAGACAGCCATCCCCGAAGGTCGCTACCGCGTTCAGATAGCCTTCTCAAAGACCTTCAAGCGCAAGATGCCATACCTTATGAATGTTCCCAACTTCGTAGGCATCATGATCCACACCGGCAACACCGCCAAGAACACCCGGGGTTGCATCCTCGTAGGCAAGAACACGGCAGTAGGCATGGTAACGGAATCCCGCATCCACTTCAACCGCCTCTACGCTCAGATAGAAGAAGCAATAGACAGCGGCGAGGAGGTTTGGGTAACGGTAAGAAGTCCACTTGGGTGGAAGGCATAGATAGGATAGAGCAAAGTTTTTTGCACAAACAATCGTAATGTGTGCAAAGAATCATGAATATTTTGCTTGTTAGACAAAAAAATTGCACACTTTTTTTGTAAATGTGCAGAAAAACATGTAATTTTGCACAATATACTTCTTTTTTGTGCAAAAACAAGATTAAAAATGACAGATAACCGATTAAAGGAACAACTCAGTATTCCTGAGCAGATTCCGAGCTTTACCTCTTATATAGAGAAAAGCATCATTGACCATTGGGACCTTGATGCTTTGACAGATTATAAGGGAGCAACACTACAGTATAAAGATGTAGCAAGAAAGATAGAAAAGCTGCATATCATGTTTGAGCATAGTGGCGTGATGCCAGGCGACAAGGTTGCCCTTTGTGGTCGCAACATGAGCCATTGGGCAGTAGCCTTTCTCGCAACGGTGACCTATGGCGCAATTGCCGTTCCTGTGCTTCATGAGTTTACAGCCGATCAGGTTCACAATATAGTAAACCATAGCGATGCCAAGATTCTGTTTGTCGGCGATGTTGTGGCAAAGCAAATAACACCTGATGCCATGCCAAATCTTGAAGGCATAGTATATCTTCCTGACTTCTCGCTTCTGGTAAGCCGTTCAGAAAAGCTTACTGAGGCTCGTGAACATCTCAATGAGCTGTTCGGCAAGAAGTATCCAAAGTACTTCCGTAAGGAACACGTGCAATACTTCCGCGAGAAGGATTCTGAGGATCTTGCAATGATCAACTATACATCAGGCACAACAGGTTTCTCAAAGGGTGTGATGATTCCTTACCGTGCGCTGTGGGGCAACATGGATTTTGCTCATCACGTATTGAATGAACACGTTCATGCAGGAGAAAACACAATCTCGATTCTGCCAATGGCACACATGTACGGCATGGCATTTGAGTTCCTGTATGAGTTCTGTGCAGGATGCCACATCTTCTACCTGACACGTGTACCTTCTCCAGCAATCGTAGCACAGGCATTTGCCGACGTTAAACCTATCGTCATTGTTGCCGTACCGCTCATTATCGAGAAGATTATAAAGAAGAAGGTGCTGCCTAAGGTATCGTCTCCACATGTTAAGGCATTGCTGAAGACACCAGTGGTAGGTTCGAAGCTCAAGGCAAAGATCTGCCAGCAGGTTTACGAGGCATTCGGTGGCAAACTGTATGAGATAATCATTGGTGGTGCTGCTCTGAACCAGGAGGTTGAGCAGTTCCTCACCGACATAGGTTTCCCTGTCACCGTAGGATATGGTGCAACAGAGTGCGCTCCAATCATTTCTTACGACGATTGGCATGACCGTGCCGTAGGATCGTGCGGACGTGCTGCCTACCACATGGAGATACGCATCGACTCGCCTGATCCTCAGAACGTGCCAGGAGAGATTCTTACCCGTGGCTGCAACACCATGCTTGGCTACTACAAGAATGACGAGGCAACGAAGGAGGTTCTCATAGATGGATGGTATCATACTGGCGACCTCGGCATTATGGACAAGAACGGACGTGTGTTCATAAAGGGACGTTCGAAGAATATGTTGCTCGGTGCAAGCGGACAGAACATCTATCCAGAGGAGATAGAGGATCATCTCTCAAGCTTGCCATACGTCATGGAGTGTCTCGTCGTTCAGCGTGAGGATAAGCTTTATGGCCTTGTCTATCCTGACTATGACGATGCAAAGAAGAACAACGTCAGCAACGAGGAACTCGTGAAGATCATGGAGCAGAATCGTATTGACCTTAATGCCGGACAACCTGCATATCAGAAGCTTACGGCAATAGAACTGCTGGAGACAGAGTTTGAGAAGACTCCAAAGAAATCTATCAAGCGATTCCTGTATAAGTAATCATAATATCCATGGGGTGTAACACTAAGTTGCACCCCATTTTTCAAAGAAGATGAAGAAATTATTTTGTCTGTCATGCCTGATACTGCTTGTCGTCAACATGATGGCGCAAAACAACGACAGTATCAATTCTTCGCACCAGCTTAAGGACGTCGTGGTGAAGGCAACGAACGGCAATCGATCACGATACCGCGTGGACAACGTGGAGACGATAGGTCAGCAGCAACTGATACGTGCGGCATGCTGCAATTTGGGCGAATCGTTCACTACCAATCCCTCAGTAGATGTAAGCTATAGCGACGCTGCCACCGGTGCAAGGCAGATTAAGCTTCTCGGATTGAGTGGCACATACGTGCAGATGCTTACTGAGAACATTCCAAACCTGCGCGGAGCCAGCATACCCTATTCCTTAGGATACGTCCCAGGGCCATGGATGCAATCGATACAAGTAAGCAAGGGTGCGTCGAGTGTAAAGAATGGATACGAAAGCACAACGGGGCAGATTAACATAGAGTTTCTGAAACCACAGGGAATAGACGGTTTCCGAGGTAATGCCTATCTCGATTCAAAGATGAAGTACGAGTTGAATGCTGACGGCAGCATACACCTCAACGACCGACTGTCAACGAGTTTGCTGATGCATTACGAAAATCGTCAAACCACTCATGACGGCAATGGCGATGGATTCCTTGACATGCCGAAACAGCGTCAGTACAACATCATGCACCGCTGGGCGTATGTCTCGCCAAAGTGGATAAGTCAGCTGTCGCTGCGTGTGTTGAGAGACGAGCGTCATAGCGGACAGGATGTCCATCACGTAGCCAACACCGGAATGCCTCTCTACACCGTTGACACAAGGAATGATCGTTATGAATTTCAGTGGAAGAACGGTTTCACTCTCAATGCTGATCGCAACCGCTCAGTAGCACTCATGCTGCATGGTTCCATACACGATGCCGAGAATGTCTTTGGCAATACCTTCTACAACGTGGTGCAAAAGAATTTCTATGCCCAGCTGATGTACGAAAGCGACTATGGTGAGCATCATAACCTTGCCCTTGGCAGTTCGTTCAATTTCGACCGTTATGAGGAAGAGTGCAACCTGCTGTCCGTGAATGATAATAGCCGGCATAATAGCGACAATGGTTCCTTAGGAGCATACGCACAGTACACTTACAAGCTGGAGGATAAACTCACCGTCATGGCTGGTTTGCGACTCGATGGACGTAACCTGCAACAGTTTGATACACAACGAGGAACATCAAAGATAGATATGTTTCTCACTCCACGCTTACACCTGAAGTACACGCCATCAGAAATTCTGACCTTGCGTGCGTCTGCTGGTAAGGGTTACCGTCAAGCTCATGCTTTGGCAGAGAATGTCTCTTTGCTGGCTATGCAGAGAGAGTTCCACTTCCGTGGTGGCTGTCGTCAGTTCTATGACATGTTCTGGGAAAGTGCTTGGAACTATGGTGCTTCGGCAGCGTTGAACATTCCTGTTGCTGGTCGTACTCTTGAGCTGAACGCAGAATACTACTATACCAATTTCCTGTCGCAGATGGTAGTGAACATTGATGGTGCTATGGGGCAGAATACGATATGCTTTGAAAACCTCGATGGCAAGTCGTATAGCCATACTGTACAGATAGATGCCACCTATCCATTCTTTGAAGGATTTACGGCGACAGGCGCTTTCCGCATTAATGACGTCCGCACCACTTACGATGGCGTCCTTCGTCGTCGTCCGTTGACATCATTCTACAAAGGATTGCTCACTCTGTCCTACAAAACTCCGTTGGAGTTATGGCACTTTGACGTTACGGGACAGCTAAATGGCAAAGGCGAACTGTATGACCATACGGAATATCCTGCCTACTTCCAATTGCAGGCACAGGTGACGCGAGATTTCCGTTATTTCAGCATCTACCTTGGTGGAGAGAACCTGACCAACTACCGAATGCCGAATCCTATCATCAACGCTCATAACCCATGGTCGCCACAGTTTGATGCCACGCAGGTATGGGGACCTACAGATGGAGCGATGGCGTATATTGGCGTTAGAATCAAGATCTTAGGGTCTTAGGTTCTTAGGTTTTAGGTTTTAGGTTTTAGGTTTTAGGTTTTAGGTTATATGGTGACTATTAACACAGAGACACGGAGAGCACAGAGGACACGGAGTTATTAGAGTGCTATGCAGTACGTTTTACCCCCGAATGGATCTCAAAAATCTCTGTGTACTCCGTGCTCTCTGCTTCCTATGAAATTTTCAAAATATATTTAGTTAATAAATTTTAATTCGTTAAATTATGCAGATATTGCTAA
>JAZUKC010000058.1:0-3559 GCA_045643065.1 Prevotella sp. | reverse complement strand
CTCATACACATTGTGACGGTAGGTGTATTCGCCTTCCCACAGGTCAAGGTTGCCATTTGTGCGTCTTTGCCTCTGAATGACAAGACGATAGCATTTGCCCTCCCATTTCTCAACGAGAATGGAGTTGAGTTCAAACTGGATTCCGTTTATTTCCTCCGTCTTCCATCCCCTAAGCGCGAAGATGCCATCGTAGAGCGAACTGCATCGGTTGGCACGGATGTAGAAGTGTCAGCAATGCTTCTCTATCTCGCAGACGATTTCCTTTGAGCAGGAACCGCAGTCGGCCCTGAAGCGATTCACATGAATATTCTTGGAGTCCATGAGCGAGAAGAATCTCTTATGAGTATCTGCCTGATGGAAGCGTACGTTCGTGTTGCCATCGCTGTTCTCGATATAGACAATCTTATCACCAATGACAAATACGCCAGGCCTGTAGCCGAGAAACTTCTTGTATGTTGGTTTGGCATCATACTTCTCTGTTTCAAGGAACTGATGGTCGAAGTCAACGTCATATTCCTCCATTTCTTTCAATTGGTCGGTAGAGATCAAGGCGTTGATAAGCAATGTGTTGAGTTTGTCTGAAACATTGAAATCGTAGGTCTTGCCTTGGTCGGAAGTATAGGTGATGTTTTCTTGAGTCAGTTCCTTGATACCCCTGAGTATGGTATCAGAGCTGCATGTGCGCAAGGTAGGATGATACGAGAGATGACGCATCAGATGTGATGTCACATCCTCCACGCATGAGCCGCCACAGAAGTACACACTCATCAACGAACGTACAATCTCGCTGAACTGGTACCCGATGATACTGCTGCATCTCTGACCAAGTGTTGAGTCGATAACGGGTGAGAGCATAGAGTCAAATTGCTCCATGATTGAAAAAATACCGCCAAAAGGTGTGAGTTTCTCAGATTATATTTGTACCTTTGCCATGTCTTGTTATGATTTCAAGCAAGTTTCTATATTTGCAACACAAATAAATAGTCTATATGAAAAGGATATTTCTTTCGCTTCTCTGCATGTTCTCTGCCATTGCTTATGCACAGACAGACACGATGGGTATAAGCAAGTTCAGAAGCATCAATTTCGATCCTTTGTTCAGCGTGCAGCTCACAAATGCAAAGGGATTGAAATTCAGCGCTTTCTCAAATGCTACGGCAGGCACGATGATGGGTGCACAGATCAGTGGCATAACAAATGTCACACGAGACCTGAATGGCGTTCAGTTGTCATTATTCTCCAACGTCAGCGGACACTCTATGCAAGGCGTCCAGATCTCCGGCATGTCCAATATCGCCATGGGCGTAGATCCCGGCGTGCAGCTCTCTGCCATAGCCAATATCTGTGCTCATCAGATGAAGGGTGTGCAGGTGGGCATGTATAACTATTCCGACACGCTGACCGGCGTTCAGGTGGGACTCTTCAACGCAAACATCAGCAACCCGAAGGGCGTGCAGGTGGGATTGATGAACTACAGCCGTGACACGCTAAGCCATAACAGCTACGGACTCCTGACCATCCGTCCCAACACAAAGTTGCGTCTGCTTGCCTATGGCGGCACGTCGGTCTATACGAATGTCGCTCTGGAGGTTGCCAACCGCAACCATTACACCATGTTCGGTATGGGTATGCTGAACAAGGGCTTCAGCCATTTCAGCGGCACATTCTTCTATCGTAACGGCTATCGTTTCCCTATTGCCAACACCGGTCTCTCGCTTGGTGGCGACTTGGGTTACTATCATATTGAGGGTTTTGAGAACGATGACGACGACGAACCAGACCGCCTGTTCTCTATTCAGCCACGCATAACGGCAAACTACCGCTTGGGCAAGCGACTGTCTCTTTACGCATCGGGAGGCTATGAGTTTACCAGATACTATAGCGGAGGAAAGTTCCGTAACGGACTGGTTGGCGAGATAGGCCTTGCCCACGACATACATAATGACGCAGATAGAAACAATGATGCCCTGTTGCCAAAGAATTATGACAACGTAGGCTATCTCCCTACCCAGAAGCTTTATGGCAAGAAGCATCCGTGGGTAGCAGCCGCAGAGGGGTTCGGCATCAACGTCTTCGTCCACTGTTTCGATCGCTGGGTCACACACGAAGAGTATGCACAGACCACATGGCATTCCATCGGTCATAATCTCACCAATGGCTTCGTCTGGGACAATGATGACTTCAAGACCAATCAGTTTATGCACCCCTACCACGGCAATCTGTATTTCACCGCAGCACGTAGCAATGGCATGAACTTCTGGCAGTCATACCCATTCGCTTTGGGAGGATCGCTGATGTGGGAGTTCTTCGGCGAGAACACACCGCCAAGCATCAACGACGTCTTCTCCACATCCTTCGGTGGCGCAGCCACCGGTGAGTCGCTGTTCCGTGTCTCTGCCCTGATGCTGGACGACAGCACCACAGGCATCGAGCGAGTGCTGCGCGAGGCTGTCGGCTTTATCTTTAGTCCTATGCGTGGCCTTAATCGTCTCATCCATGGCGATGCATTCAGGGTGAAGCATCACGGCTCGCGCTACCATGACTTCGAGCGCATCCCTGTGCATCTCGCTGTGAGCACCGGCGCACGCTATCTTGCAGACAACGGCACCCTCTTCCGTGGCAATATGTCGCAGTATCTTAATCTGCGCCTTGACTACGGCGATTCGATGAGCGACGAGAACAAGCCATACGACTTCTTCACCGCAGAGGCTACCCTGAACTTCTGGGGCAAGCAGCCTTTGTTCAGCGACCTCCATCTGTTGGGCCGACTCTGGAACCATACCGTTGTGCAGAAAGAGAATATGGACATCGACTGGGGCTTGTTCCAGCACTTCAATTACTATTCATCAACATCCGTCATCGAGAACGACCAGCACTCGCCATTCATTGCCGACGACGTTGCTGAGGGCAATGCTCCATACCGCGTCAGCGAGACGGCAGCAGTAGGTCCTGGTGCCATCATGCGCTTTAACAATATCGGCAACCTCTCGTTCCTTGAGCAGCGCATATTCCTTAACGCCATCCTTATGGGTGGCAGTCAGAGCGACTATTTCCGCATCCTGTGGCGCGACTACAATCTGGGCAGCGGCTATTCTGCAAAGATAAACACCATCCTGCAGTTCGGCAAGTATGCACGCATAGACTTCAAGTCAGAGTTCTATCATCTGTTCACATGGAAGGGATATAGCGAGGAGGCAATACACCTGATGGAGACATACACGGACAAGAAGGAACTGGAGTACATCAACGCACAGGGCGACCCAGGCAACGCCATGCTCTTCATCTTCTCTCCACGCCTGAAGGTGAACCTCAGCAAGAACCTCATGGTCGATCTCTATCCATCGTTCTACTACCGTCACACACATTACAGCGACTACAAGGACGTAACCCGAAAGACTTTCGAACTCAGAGCCGGCATCTCATACACATTGTGACGGTAGGTGTATTCGCCTTCCCACAGGTCAAGGTTGCCATTTGTGCGTCTTTGCCTCTGAATGACAAGACGATAGCATTTGCCCTCCCATTTCTCAACGAGAATGGAGTTGAGTTCAAACTGGAT
>JAZUKC010000057.1:0-32735 GCA_045643065.1 Prevotella sp. | reverse complement strand
GCAATGCCGACAAGTTTGCTGGCGTGTCGTTCAGTCGCTCCGAAAACGGTCTTCCTGTCCTGAACGACAATTGCAACGCAGTTCTTTCGCTAAAAGTTGAGTCATATACGGAACTGGTCACGCATGGTCTTTTCATCTGCTCGGTAACCGAAGCGAAGAAACTTTCGGTTCTTCAGACCATGACGTATTCCTACTATCAGTCAAAGGTCAAGCAGAAGCCCGCACCCGCTAAAAAGAAGGGCTACGTCTGCAAGATATGCGGATATGTCTACGAAGGCGACGAACTGCCTGAGGATTTTGTATGTCCGATCTGCAAGCATCCTGCATCGGATTTCGAGAAATTACCGGATGAACTCCCCGCAAACACAACCAAACAACAAAAAGAGGAAACAAAAATGGAACTGAAAGGAAGCAAGACCGCTGAGAATCTGGCTTATGCATTCGCTGGTGAATCACAGGCACGCAACAAGTACGACTATTTCGCCTCTCAGGCGAAGAAGGATGGCTATGAGCAGATTGCTGCACTCTTCCAGGAGACCGCGCTGAACGAGAAGGAGCATGCGAAACTCTGGTTCAAGCATCTTGGCGGAATCGGCAAGACTGCCGAGAATCTGCTTGCTGCCGCTGCTGGCGAGCATGAAGAGTGGACCGAAATGTACAGGAAGTTCGCCGAAGAGGCGCGCGCCGAGGGCTTCGAGGCAATCGCAAAGCAGTTCGAAGGCGTCGCAGCCATCGAGAAGCATCACGAAGAGCGCTATCGTGCACTCCTTCACAACGTTGAGGCACAGGAGGTGTTCAAGAAGAGCGAGGTGAAGGTATGGGAGTGTCGCAATTGCGGTCATATCGTAGTAGGTACTGAAGCACCAGAACTCTGCCCAGTATGCGCTCACCCACAGTCATACTTCGAGGTACATGCAGAGAACTACTAATTCTCGCAACTGGTATTAACCTAAAAACAGGAGAGTGTGTCTTGGCATACTCTCTTGTTTGAGTTTTATGGATAAAAACAGTTTTTTTTACATTAATTGGTGAAAAGTGTTGCAGAAATGGAGAAAAATTCGTAACTTTGCACACAAAGACGGAAAAGGTGTGTTAACGCAGTAATTCTTTTACAACAGTTCTCGCACTCGTATCTCCGCCTTTTCGCTGAAACATTCTCTTATTCAGAGGATAATTACTCTGAGGGGCTGACTGGATTTGACAGCAGGTTGAAGCGGTATGTAAGCATGTGGAGCGGTGTGGTGGGCTCCTAAATCTCGACCTCGAAAAATTTATCTGGCGAAACACGTTACGCTCTCGCTGCCTAAACGAAGCACAGTAGTTTACTGGCTTAATCTCGGCACCAGGTGCTGAGACGAGACATCGCTCAGAAGCTCTTGTTCCGAAGCGTCTGGTTAAGTGGTGTAGGAAAATCGGGAATAGTCATGGGGCTTGTCTCGCGCCCTTGATGAAACTTTAGAGGCTAAGGTTGCACTTGGTGGTCCAGGTCTTGGTGCATCCCTACAATGAAGGCTGGAATAAACATGTAGAAAGCATATTGGTTCCTTGTTTGGACGAGGGTTCGATCCCCTCCAGCTCCACATAAAAATGACTCTGTAAACCTCAATGTTTGCAGAGTTTTTTTGTTAGCATTTACTTATAACGAGAATAAATACTAAAACACTACTTAGCTATGAAAATTGTAATTTTAGATGGATTTTCTGCTGTGCGTGATGACCTTAACTGGGACGCACTCAACGAGTTAGGAGATGTTACGATCTATGACCGTACAGCTCCAGGCGAGACATTGCAGCGCTGTGAGGATGCAGAGATAGTTCTGACAAACAAGGTGCTGATGACTGCCGACATAATCAATGCTCTGCCAAAGCTTCGCTACATTGGTGTTCTGGCTACTGGTTTCAATGTGGTTGATATAAATGCTGCACGCGAGAAGGGCGTCATCGTTACCAATATTCCTGCTTACAGCACTCAGAGTGTGGCACAGCTAATCTTTGCACATCTCCTGAATGTTGTTCACCGCGTAGATTATTATGCAAAGGAGAATCGCCAAGGTCGATGGAGTAGGGATGTTGACTTCTATTACCTTGACCATACTCCGTTCGAACTTGTTGGTAAGCAGATAGCAATAATCGGCGTTGGAAATATTGGTATTGCTACGATACGCATTGCGCAGGCATTTGGCATGAACGTTGTTGCTGTAACGTCAAGACCGCAGAGCGATCTTCCTGACGGAGTGAAGCGAGTTGACTACGAAGAGGCGTTCCGCACGAGTGATGTTGTAGCGCTTACTTGTCCGCTGACTGATGCTACTCGCCATCTGATATGCGCCAAGACACTTGCCATGATGAAACCAAACGCTATTGTCATCAATACAAGCCGTGGCCCTGTTGTTAACGATCAGGATGTGGCAGATGCGCTGCACGCTGGCACCATCGCTGCTTACTGTGCTGATGTCGTAACGCAGGAACCTCCTGTTGACGGCAATCCACTCTTCAACGAGCCAAACAGTTACATCACTCCTCATGTAGCGTGGGCAACTCTTGATGCACGTCGCCGTCTGGTTGACATCTGTGTGGATAATGTTCGTGCATTCGTGAGCGGTACTCCACAGAATGTTGTTTCGTAATTATTTATTATAAAGCACAGAGGACGCGGATTTAATTAATAATTGAAAAGTTACTGCATAGAACTCTAAAATCTCTATGAACTCCGTGTCCTCTGTGTTGAATAAGTCGTTAAGCGGACAAATGTTGCTTGTTTTTATTGTCCGTTAACTTCATTTAGGAACCGGAGGATAGTTTTGTTGAAGAGCTTTGGCTGCTCCATGTTTGACATGTGTCCGCAATCAGGCAATTCAACCTGTATGCTGTTTGGCAGAAATCGCAGCATGCCCATTGGCTTCTTGTGCTCCGTTTCGCCAGAGAGATACATCGTCTTCACGTCAGGGCGACGGCGTTCGAGTGACTCCATCGCTTCATGACCATAGTAAAGTCTTGGCTCAATGTACTTTAGATGGTAACAATCCCATGACATAATCATTTCCGTGATATCCTTTCGTATCGTTTCTCCCTTTGAACCACCCTTCGTCACGAGCTGATCTATCCAGTTTTTCAGCCAGACGTCTATGCCTCCCTCCTTTATTTTCTCCAGTTGTTCTCGTTGGGCAGCAATCTCTGTGCTGTCCGTCGGGTCATTTATGCTCTTGTGTTTTGACCTTATGGCACCACTACACATCACGCAACTGAGCATTCGCTCCGGATACATGCCTAACATGTCACCTGCAATGAATCCACCCATAGAAAGACCTACGATGTGTGCTTTCTGAATGTGCAACGAATCCATAACCGTCAGCAGGTCATCGACGTGAGTCGTGTGCAGATTTTCCGACAGTTTGGATGAAAGACCATAGCCACGAAAGTCAACCGTGATAACCTTGTATCTTTTTGCAAAAACATCTACTTGCTTGTCCCACATCCTTCGGTCGAGAGTATGTCCATGGAGCAGGAAGAGAGGTTCTCCCTTTCCGCACATCTCGTAGTAGATTTTCCCGTTTTCAGAGACAGGAATAAAGCCAGAGGTTACTGGTTTTCTTGCGGACATGCTGATGCTAATGAATGCCATTCCTATTAGGCAAAGTAGGTATCTTCTCATTGGTGGTTCAGTTGTTTTAGTAGTTAGAAAGCGCTACACGCTACAGTGCTACAGTTGTTTTTAGGGGGTTGTTCTTAATTCTTTATTTCAAGAATATTGACTTTATTACGGTGGCAGATGCACCTACAGAACCGGTGTGCTGAAGGTGGAAACCGCCAAAGGTATTGGGATGAGACATTGTGGCTGTGTGTACCTGTGAAGGCAGAGACAGACGTTGATTAGATATTTCTGCCTTGATGGTGTTCTCGTCTGCTGTCAGCGTTACTGAACATCCCGGACGGAACAGATCACAACGAATGGAATCGCTGATTCTATTGATGTCCCCGTTGATGTATTCTACAAGGTAAGTTGCTACCGAATGGTCATAATCAGGAGTGCGGATGAAGCGCAAACCATATCCCGTAAGCGAGCGAGTGTCAAACTTGATGCAAATATCAAGATATTGACCTGTAGCCGAACCGAAACCTTGTCCTGGTTCCTTGCAAGGGTCGAGAGTTACGGTGCATGTCTGCTTTGTAACCTGTTGCTGCTCGTCTTTAGGAGTAAACATCATTCTTGCGCCACGCTGTAATTGTACCATACCCCACGAACCTTCGCCACCGTCTATACCCTCGGCATATCCCCATGCGCTGTGCTTGTTGTCTGCGTTCCAAGGATATTCTGCTGTGTCGGCAGGTTTGTAGCAGTCGATGGTCCACTGTCCAGGGATAATCTCTGGCTGAACGGCAATGGCAACAGCAGGCAAACTTACTGGAAGTGGGTCAACGGGAGTAGGTACATCAAGAGGTTTGCCGTTAAGCGTACAGTTGCTCATGACGCAGTAATTCTTTGGATCAGGACGCTTTGTCCATTCTATCTTCAGGTTAGGATCGTCACTTGTCCATCGACAGTTCTCCATCTTGACAGGTCCGCTGACCTTAGTAAGATACTGAGTACCTTTGGTTTTGGTGTGAATATCACAATCGATGAAGT
Organism: Prevotella sp.; assembly: GCA_045643065.1. Taxonomy (GTDB): domain Bacteria; phylum Bacteroidota; class Bacteroidia; order Bacteroidales; family Bacteroidaceae; genus Prevotella. The sequence goes on along the minus strand of JAZUKC010000057.1, from coordinate 28,112 downwards.
GCGCACCTTGTCTGCTGGTCGTATAGAACGGCTTGCTTGAGTACAGAGTGAAACGGCAGTTGCGGTATGTGCCAGTGCCACAGAGAGCATCGTCGGTACACTCGAAATAACAGTTGTGGAAGTCAACATGGTTGGCACCAGAGAAAGGGCAAAGGTTCAGACGAGAGATGAATCGGCAATTTTCCATTTTGTACCTCTCACCTTTACACTTCACTAACTGCGCCTGGACGATGGCATCCTTTCGCTTTGCGCGATTTAGCGAAGGATTTCGTGGGTAGATGAGGTCAACGTTGCAGTAGTTACCGAACGTAATGTTGGTGGCTTCTACGTCATCGCCTACGATATGAAACATGGTGAAGTTGCCATCAGCGCCCTGCGTCTGCCCTCTGTTGCTTGCAAGAATCACGTCCTCAGCATTATTGCTCATGCCTATCATGCGAGTTTTGCTTATATTGACCTCAAGACCGTAGGGAGTACCGCTGCCTGACTTTGGGCGCAGAATGGCGGGAGCATCAGGATTGTCTATCCAGTAAACAGACGGTTCGATGTAAATCTCTGTCCAGAGAGAGTCTGCCGATACTATCTCGGCGTATTTCAATGCCTCGTTGACGGTACCGAACGTATGCTTGTTCTGTTTTGTCTTTATTCCGTTGCGGACATACAGACAATGCTTTGACGTTATCTTCTTCTGCCCTTGATAGGTGAACGACGCTTGTGAATATGCTTGTGTAGCGAACGCACAAAGCATAGCTATGATGATGAATTTGTACATCTTTGGAAGATATTAGGGATTTTAACACAGAGTTCACAGAGATTCTTTTTATTGTTCGTTTGTTTTGCCCTGCCAAGAATGGCAGGGAGATAGGTCAAACGATTTACTCTAAGGTTCAGATATTCACAGTGATACGCTTCATGTTGATGTCATCGCTCGAACATCCTACCATTACCTCGTATTTGCCAGGAATGACACGCATGGTGTTGGTGGCAGCATCCCATACCTCAAACTGTTCTTTGCCGAGCGGAATGCTAACCTTCTCGCTTTCGCCTGCCTTCACGTTGACACGCTTGTATGCTCTAAGTGTCTTGATAGGACCATCGTTGTCGCCCATACGGCGAATGTAAACCTGCACAACCTCAGCACCTTCGCGCTGACCAGTGTTGCTGACTACTACCGAGAGCTCTTCGCGCTTCATGTCGTAACGAGGTTTCCCGATGGCAAAGGAAGTGTAGCTCAAACCATGTCCGAAAGCCCAGAGAGGTTTGCCGTCAAAGTATCGGTAAGTGCGATTCTTCATCGTATAGTCAAGGAAATCAGACAACTGACTATCGTCACGATAGAACGTGATAGGCAACTTGCCACTTGGGTTTACCTCACCGAACAGAATCTCTGCCAATGCCTTTGGACCCTGCTCACCGCTGTACCATGCCTGAATCATGCCGTCGCACACCTCTGCCTCAGGAGTCAGAGCTACGGCAGATCCTGAACAGTTTACGAATACTACATGCTTGCCAGCCTTTCCGAGCGCAGCAATTATGTCACGCTGTGCCTGTGGCAGTTCTATGCTTGTGCGGTCGCCACCCTTGAATCCAGCTTCGCTAACCTTCATTTCCTCACCCTCAAGTGTTGGTGCAATTCCACCCACGAAGATGACAGCGTCGCAATCTGCTACCCCCTTTACCACATCCTCAGGCTTCAGTTCCTCCTTCTTTCCCAGATTGAAAGTCAGCTGAGCATAGGAATCGCCCTGCATGTATTCGATGACGATAGGATACTCCTTGCCTTTCTCCACAGAGACCTCTCCATTCCAGTTCTGAATGCGTTGGCGGCTGCGCCAAACGTTGCAGATGGTGTCGCCATTGAAGATGATGCGCATACGGTCGTCAGCAGAAATGGTCATGTCAAGTTTCTCTGTCTTCGTAGCTTTGTAGATGCCTTCGTAGCGGGCTGAGAAATTCTCAAGTGAAACTCCAGGAGCAAAGACCGTCGCACCACCATTGTTCATGTTTATGCCGTCTGCATATACAGCACTCGCAACAGGTTCACCCTCCAAGTCAGGATTGTTCCAGTAGGTTGCCGACATGCCCTGCTTGCCATCGGTAGTATAGATGTTCTGGAAACGACTGCTTAGCGAGATGTTGTGACAGTAGTCGCTGCCGGCAATGTACTTGATGTTCTGTGCCTTAGCCTTCAGCGCATCGAGAATGCTCGTACGCTCGGTAGGATAACCGCTGTAGTTACCCCAGAGCATCGGTACGTTCTCAGCATTAGGACCTATGACAGCAATTTTGTCCGTAGGGCGAAGAGGGAGAATATTGTTACGGTTCTGCAGCAGCACGATGCCCTGGCGTGCCATGTCCAATGCAAGCTGCTTATGCTCCTTGCTTGCCACTACGTCCATGCCAATCTTTCGCCATTCCACAGTCTCGTCGTCATCGAAATCTCCAACCTCGAAGCGTGCAGTAAGAAGCTTTATGACGCTCTCGTTGAGCTGAGCCTCAGTTATCAACCCCTCCTTTACTGCTGCCGGCAGTTTTAGATAGTTGCTGCCACACTCCACGTCGGTGCCCGAGAGCACAGCCTTGGCAGAAGCATCCTTTGCATCCTTGCTTACGCCATGGCGTCCCTCAACCCAGAAGTCGTTTATGGCGCCACAGTCAGAGACAACAAGTCCGTCGAATCCCCATTCGTCGCGAAGAATCTGTCGCAGGTATCGGTTGCTTCCGCAGCATGGATCACCGTCGATGCGCTGGTATGCACACATCACCTCGCGGACGTTGCCCTCCTGGACAAGCGACTTGAAGGCAGGGAGATAAGTCTCCCACAGATCGCGTGCAGGGACATCCTCCACGTTGAAATAATGACGGTTCCATTCCGGACCACTATGCACAGCAAAGTGCTTGGCACATGCCAGAGTCTTGTAGTATTTCGAACCGGCAGGACCTTGCAAACCACGCACTACAGCCAATCCCATGCGACTTGTCAGATATGGATCCTCGCCGTAGGTCTCCTGTCCTCGTCCCCAGCGTGGGTCGCGGAAGATGTTGATGTTAGGCGTCCATATTGACACGCCACGATAGCGCATCAGTTCGTTCTTATGGCGGGCATCGGTATTCTTGGCGCGCAACTCATCGCTGACGGCATCGAACACGTTGAAGAGCAGGTCGTCGTTCCATGACGATGCCATGCACATGGTGATAGGGAACACCGTGGCATATCCGTTGCGTCCAACACCATGAAGCGCCTCGTTCCACCAGTCGAAGTGTGGGATATCCATGCGCTTGACCTCCTTTGAGACATCGATCATGATCTGTGCCTTTTCCTCCAGCGTCAATCTTGAGCAGAGATCTACTGCGCGTTCATGAGCAGGGAGAGCGGAGTTCTGATATGGAAGTTTCGTTTGTGCGCTGGCTAACGAGCATGCCAGAAAAAGTAGTGTCGTAAAAATGAGGTTAGTAGTTTTCATATCGTTTTGTTTTGGTTGTCGGGTTATTTGGTTATCAGGTTATTTGGTTATTAGGTTATTGGGTTGTCAGGTTATCGGGTTAAACGAAAAACCGACCAGCCTTTCTGCTTTGCTGATGCAAAGTTAATAAAATAAAGTGAAACAACCAAATTTTTTTACGATGATGAATTGCTTTTATTTGTTTGTCTGTTGAAATAAACAAAGGGATGTCACTGGTGACACCCCTTTTTATAGAGATTTATTTAAGAAGCTGTTCGATGGCCGGAGCGAGGGCATCCTTTGTTGCTGTTGGCTCAAAGCGTTCAACAACGTTGCCCTGCTGGTCAATGAGGAATTTAGTGAAGTTCCATTTCACGTCAGGTTTCTTTGCATAGTCAGCATCAGCCTTGCTGAACATGTCGTCAAGAATCTTTGTCAGAGGGTGGGCAGGGTCGAAACCAGTGAAACCTTTCTGTGCCTTGAGGTAAGTATAGAGCGGCAACTCGTTTTCGCCGTTCACCTCAACCCTCCCAGAGGAATGAATAGTGAATAATGAATAGTGAATAATGACGAATGGAAAATGGAGAATGGAAAAGTGGGTGATTTTTTTAACACGGAGGACACAGAGAACACAGAGATTTTTGAGTGCTATGCAGGATGTTTTCTTTTTTTCAACGAATTACACAGATTTCACGAAATTTTTATGCACTAATTTTAGAATATCACGAACTCCGAATGGACCTCAAAGAATCTCTGTGCACTCTGTGAACTCAGTGTCTCTGTGTTAAAAAGACAGGGGTATTTACGTTGTTTGGCAGAAAAAGTGCTATTTGTCAATGCTGATAAGGTCGTAGTTTCTTGAGCCGAGACCAATCTTTTCGCCCCATTCCATGATGTGAGTGCCATGCAGCGCAGCTATGCGGTCGAGTAGTGGTTTGTTGTTGTTATGCTCGTCGTTATGAATCTGACTTACAATGTCGTAGCAGGCCTGATCAACAGCAACAGGGTCGAGGGAAGCGACGATGCCGTAGTCTGCAATGAGAGGTTTTTGAGGATTGGCGTTGCAGTCGCAATCTATGGACATGTTGTTCATCACAGCAATATAGACAATACGGTCGCCATTGCCGAAGTAGTTGTGGACAGCTTGTGCTGCAGCGGCCATTGACTCAACGAAACCATCCTGGTTGTTTACGTGTCCCCACATCTCCCTTACATTCTCAGTATAGCCAGCAGTATGGATGTATGCTTTTCCTGATGCCGACGCCACGCCGATAGATGCATTTTTCAGCACGCCGCCAAGACCACCCATCTGATGACCTTTGAAGTGGGCAAGGTTTATCATCCAGTCGTAGTATGCCAAGTGTTTGCCAACGATGTTGTATTTCAGATGCGTAGTGTCCTGAATGGCGATGTTCATGCTGCCCTCTTCGTCCATGATGTCAACTGGTGCGATTTCGGTGAAGCCATGCTCACGAATTGTCTTCCAGTGAGCCTCAGACGTGTTTCGGCGACCAGCGTATGCCGTGTTGCATTCTACGATGGTGCCATGAACCTTATCGACCAAAGGCTTGATGAACGCAGGACGCAGATACCCCGTCTTTTCGCTTTCGCCGGTAGAGATTTTCACAGCGACTCGTCCTTCTGGATGTACACCGAGGACCTCATAGATATTTACTAATGACTGAGGGGTGATTTCTCGAGTCACATAGACCTTGCTCTGACAGAATGCAGTAGCAGCATTGGCCATGATTAGCATGCCAAGGATAAGTTTCTTCATGTTGGTGGTTTGTTTAGTGGTTTGGTTGTTTTCCGATTGTTGGACAGCATCATGCCTCCTATTAGTATTACCGTCCCGAGGATAGCCATCCATGTTATCTTCTCGTCCAGCACTATAGCGGATATTGCCATGGTGAACGCACATTGAGTATAGACAATGTTGGTGGCTCTGACTACTCCAAGGCGAGGCAACAGCCAGTTCCAGACAAGGAAGCAAGCAAGCGATGCAATAACTCCGAGCCATAGAAGATTCTGCCATACCTTTGGCAGAAGAAGGGTGTGAAGGTCAGAATTGAGTGGCTCTATGAAGGCAAACCAGGGCAGAATGGTGAACAACCCATAGCCAAATACTTTGCGTGTGATAAACGTAGCGTCGTAATGGTCGGAGAGGGGTTTTATGCAGAGAGAATAGATGCCCCACGTGATTGATGCAGCGAGAGCGAGTGCGTCGCCTAATGGGTTTAGTTTCAGAATCAGCTGGCCGTTTAGGACGACAAGAATCAATCCGATAAAGGCAATAACGGAACCAGTCATTTGCCGTCTGGACATGCGTTCGTCCTTGTAGAATGCCGCCAGCAGGAGAGCAGTCATCAGTGGGGTAGTGCCAACGAGTATCGCCACGTTCGACGCTGTGGAATACTTCAGCGCCATGTTCTCCGTCAGGAAATACAGCGAACCTCCCGATACACCTGCCATCAACAGCAGCACTTCGTGTTTCAGAGACTTTGACCAAAGACGTTTGTGGGACAGCAGCAACATACCAGCATAGGCCATGAGAAACCTATATAGGAATATGTCTGCCGGCATAAGTCCTGCCCCAAGCAGTATTTTGCTTGACACGAACGTCTCGCCCCAGATGGCAACGACGGCTAATGCAGCTGCCGATAGCAGTAATGCGTTCTTGGGGTATGAGTCTGTCATTTTTGCCTTTTGGGAGTTGGGAGTTTAAAATAAGAATGAAGAATGAGGAATTTGCTACCGCTGTTGGTTCCAAATGGCATTCTTCATTCTTCATTTATAATTGTTCATTCAAAAATATTCTACCATGCAAACATAGGGTAATCCTTCATCACGTCGTTCACTCTGGTACGAACGGCAGCGATTACCTCTGGATTCTCAGGATCGTTGAGAACGGTCTCGATGAGTTCAGCGATGAGGACCATCATGTCTTCCTTTGCACCACGGGTTGTCATGGCTGGTGTGCCGAGACGGATGCCTGATGTCTGGAATGCTGAACGTGTGTCGAATGGTACGAGGTTCATGTTTACGGTGATGTCTGCTGCAACAAGAGCGTTCTCTGCGATGCGGCCTGTCATCTCAGGGTACTTGCTGCGAAGGTCAACGAGCATAGAGTGGTTGTCGGTACCGTTGCTGACGATAGTGAAGCCACGCTTTACGAGTTCCTCTGCCAGCACAGCAGCGTTCTTCTTGACCTGCAGAGCATACTCCTTGAACTCAGGCTTGAGAGCCTCGCCGAAGGCAACTGCCTTAGCAGCGATTACATGCTCCAGAGGACCACCCTGCTGACCTGGGAATACTGCAGAGTTGAGCAACTGGCTCATCATCTTTGTAACACCCTTTGGTGTCTTCAAGCCCCAAGGATTCTCGAAGTCCTTGCCCATGAGGATGATACCCCCACGAGGACCACGGAGAGTCTTGTGAGTAGTAGAAGTAACGATGTGTGCGTACTTCACAGGGTTGTCGAGCAGACCTGCTGCGATGAGACCTGCAGGGTGTGCCATATCGATCATGAGGAGAGCGCCAACCTTGTCTGCAATCTCACGCATGCGCTTGTAATCCCACTCACGGCTGTATGCGCTTGCACCACCGATGATGAGCTTTGGCTTGTTCTCGATAGCGAGACGCTCCATCTCGTCGTAGTCAACGCGACCGGTCTCCTTGTTCAGATAGTAGGCAACTGGCTTGTAGATAAGGCCTGAGGTGTTGACGAGTGAACCGTGCGAGAGGTGTCCGCCGTGGTTGAGGTCAAGACCCATGAATGTATCGCCAGGCTTGAGACATGCCAGCAGAACGGCTGCATTAGCCTGTGCACCAGAGTGAGGCTGTACGTTGGCATACTCACCCCCGAAGAGCTTGCAGATGCGGTCGATGGCGAGCTGCTCTACCTTATCGACCACCTGACAGCCGCCGTAGTGACGCTTGCCTGGGTAGCCCTCAGCATACTTGTTTGTGAGGCATGAGCCCATGGCCTGCATGACCTCGTCGCTTACGAAGTTTTCACTTGCAATGAGCTCCATGCCTTTTGCTTGACGCTGGTGCTCTTGTTCGATTAAATCGAAGATTTCCTGATCTTTCATCTTTTTACTTTATGTTGTTTAGTTGTTTGGTTATTTGGAGTTGGATGTGACCCAGTCGTTAACGACTGGGAGATGATGTGAATTAATTAAAAATCAGCACAGCTCCACCTTGTTGATTGCTTGCTCCTTGTCGCAGTAGTGGCAGCGGAGAATAGGATGACCCTCCTGCTTGTTGAGGACGGTGAAGTAGGTAGGCATTGGCTCGTTGTTTGTTACGCACTTTGGGTTGTTGCACTTGACGATGCCGCGGAGCTCGTCTGGGAGAGTGACGGTCTTCTTCTCTACAACCTCGTAGTCGCGAATGACGCTGAGCACTACCTTGTGTGCGAGTACGGAGAGCTGACTGATCTCTGCATCGGTGAAGAAGTGGTCCTCGACCTTGATGATGCCCTTCTTTCCGAGTTTCTTGGATATGTAGTTCTGTCCGATGGTGACCGGAGTATCAAGTTCATGAAGCTTAAGGAGCGATGCTACCTGATACGTCTTATGTGCAGGAATGTGGTCGATGACCGTACCATTCTTTATTGCGGCTACGATTCTTTGTTTCTTATTGCTCATGATATGATGGTTGTGTCGTTTTTGATTTGCTGGAGAGTGATGCCGAGGCAGTGGCAGAAGATGGCTTCGCGTGCGAAGAGTCCGTTGCCCGCCTGCTGAATGTAGTATGCGTGAGGATCGTCGTCAACGTCGTATGCAATCTCGTTGACGCGTGGCAGAGGATGCAGAATGCGCATATTGTCCTTTGCCTTGCCGAGCATGTCTCGCTTGAGGATGTACACGTTCTTTACGCGTTCGTACTCCATAAGGTCGGAGAAGCGCTCTTTCTGTACGCGTGTCATGTAGATGATGTCAGCATCCTTGATAACCTCGTCGTTGAAGTCGGTGTGCTCGACATAGTTTATGCCGTGATCCTGACAGTACTGCTTGTACTCGTCTGGCATGGCCAGTTCCTTTGGTGCGACGAAATGGAAGGTAGGGTTGAAATGTCGCATGGCGGTGATGAGCGAGTGTACGGTGCGCCCATACTTGAGGTCGCCCACGAGGTAGATGTTCAGGTTCTCGAGAGTGCCCTGCGTCTTGTAAATGGAATAGAGGTCGAGGAGGCACTGCGATGGGTGCATGTGAGCACCGTCGCCAGCATTGACGATAGGCACTTTCGTAACCTCTGAGGCATAGACGGCGGCACCCTCAATGAAGTGTCGCATGACGATGACGTCGGCGTAGTTTGCCACCATGAGGATAGTGTCCTTAAGCGTCTCGCCCTTAGTGCCGCTGGTAATTTTTGGGTCAGCAAAGCCGATGACACGCGCTCCGAGACGGTTGGCAGCAGTCTCAAAACTGAGTCTTGTTCTTGTAGATGGTTCAAAGAACAGCGTTGCAACTACGCGACCTTTCAAAAGTTCGCGGTTAGGGTGTAGTTCAAACTCCTTGGCCATGTCGAGGAGGTACATGATTTCCTCGCGCGTCAAGTCTGCTATAGTGACAAAATCTTGTTTCTGCATAGGTGAAAAAGGTGTTTTTTTATATATTTGAGTGCGAAGTTAGTAAATAATTTTTAAAAAACATCAGATTATTCAGATTTTTATTGTATTTTTGCAAAAATATTTTGATATAAGACATAAATGAGACGCAAATTTATACATGTACTCTGGTCTATCCTTGGAATAGGACTCTTTTTGTTGACTTTCCTTACTGTTTGTATCTGGAACGGTTGGATAGGCTATATGCCCGATGTGGAAGAGCTTCAAAATCCGATTGACAAGTATGCCACGCTGGTGTATTCGAGCGATGGTAAAATATTAGGAACATGGAATCATAACAAGGACAATCGTATCCATGTGCCATACGACAGCATTTCACAGGATGTTGTCAAGGCTCTTATTGCCACTGAGGATGAGCGTTTCTATGAGCACTCAGGTGTGGACGTTAAGGCGTTGGGGCGTGCAATAGTAAAACGAGGAATCCTTGGTCAGCAGAGTGCTGGTGGCGGCTCGACTATCACGCAGCAGCTTGCGAAGCAGCTCTACTCTGACCATGCAGAGTCAAAGTTTGAGCGAATAATGCAGAAACCGATAGAATGGATTATTGCCCTGAAGCTGGAGCGGTATTATACGAAGGCAGAGATCATCACGATGTATCTGAACTACTTTGACTTCCTGCATAACGCAGTAGGTATAAAGGTGGCAGCAAATACATATTATAGTAAGGAACCGCGTAACCTTACGCTCAACGAATCGGCAACGCTGGTCGGATTGTGCAAGAACCCTTCTTACTTCAATCCTGTCCGCTACAACGAACGGTGTCGTGAGCGCCGTAATGTGGTTTTGTCACAGATGTATAAGGCTGGTTACATAACAAAGCAGCAGCTCGACGAGACATCGGCAGAGCCTGTGACACTTAATTTCCATACCGTTGACCATAAGGACGGAACGGCAACCTATCTGCGTGAGTTCCTGCGTCAGTACATGACGGCACGTGAGCCTAAGCGCTCGAACTATCCGTCATGGGGTGCTACACAGTATTATATAGATAGTGTGGCATGGGCAACCGACCCACTGTTCGGATGGTGTAACAAGAACATGAAGAAAGACGGCACTCCGTACAATCTCTATACCGACGGTTTGAAAATCCGCACCACTATTGATACCCGTATGCAGAAATATGCGGAGGAGGCTGTCTATGCCCATGTTGCAACATATCTGCAACCTGCTTTCAACCGAGAGAAACGAGGACGCGCAACAGCACCATTCTCGTCGCATCTCACGAAGAAGCAGGTCGAAGCTATATTGATGCGCTCTATGAGACAGAGTGAGCGATGGCGTGTGATGCAAGCTGCGGGATATAGCGACGAGGAGATAAAGGAGTCGTTCAATAAGCGTACGGAAATGACCATCTTCACGTATCGTGGCGAAATAGATACGATGATGACTCCTATTGATTCCATCAAGTACATCAAATCGTTCCTGCGAGCAGGTTTTGTAAGCATGGATCCGAAGACGGGATATGTGAAAGCATACGTTGGAGGACTTGACTACTCTCATTTCCAGTATGACATGGGTATGCTGGGCAGACGCCAGGTAGGTTCTACCATTAAACCATTCCTTTACTCTCTGGCCATGGAGAATGGTTATACTCCATGCGACGTTGCTCCAAATGTGCAACAATCGTATGGTGGATGGACACCTCGAAATGGTTCAAGGGCTCGTTATGGTCAGATGGTACCACTGAAATGGGGTTTGCAGCAATCGAACAACTGGATATCGGCTTATCTGATGTCTAAACTGAATCCACAGCAGTTTGTAAACATACTGAAGAAGTACGGCATTGAGTCGCCTGATATCACTCCGAACATGACGCTCTGCCTTGGTTCGTGTGATGTCAGCGTTGGTGAAATGGTGAGTGCATACACGGTGTTTGCCAATAAGGGTATCAGATGTGCTCCAATCTTTGTTACGAAGATTGAGGATAGCGATGGCAATGTGCTTGCGGAGTTCCAACCTCGAATGACTGAGGTTATCTCGCAGGAAGGTTCGTACAAGATGATAGACATGATGCGTGCCGTTGCCAATGGTGGTACTGCGTCAAGACTTCGTTCGCAGTATAAGATAATGGGCGACGTAGCAGCGAAGACGGGTACTACGAACCTGAATGCTGATGCGTGGTTCATGGGTGTGACTCCGGATCTGGTTTCTGGTTGTTGGGTTGGTGGCGAAGATCGTGACATACACTTCGACACCATGACTTACGGACAGGGTGCAGCGATGGCTCTGCCTATCTGGGCGATCTACATGAAGAAGGTATATGCAGATAAGACTTTGGATTATGATCCAGAAAAGGTGTTTGACATCCCTAAGGAGTTCAATCCGTGTTATCAGCGTTCGCAGTCAAGTGGGGCGGAGCTTGAGGATGTCTATCAGTAAGTATAAAGTATAGAGTATAAAGTGTAGAGTATAGAGGAGTTAGGAGTTTAGAGTGAGGAATGAAGAATGCTATTCGGAACCAACAGTGGTAGCAAATTCTTCATTCCTCATTCTTTATTTATAATTCCTAACTCCTAATTCCTAACTCCTAACTCCTAATTCCTAATTCCTAATTGATAATTCCTCCTAATGCTTTCGTATTTCGAAACAAGTGATTGCTGTTGCTATGGCTACGTTTAACGAATCAGCAGTTTGTCGGCCAGCAGGATAGTTTGGTATTAGCAGACGATGGGTTACTAATTTCTTTATCTCTTCGGAGATGCCATTGCCTTCATTGCCCATGATGATTACACCAGAGTTCTTTATGTCTGCCTTGTTTATGTCGTCACCATCAAGGAGAGTTCCATACACAGGAGTATCAGCAGGGAGAGACGATAAGTAACCATGAAGATCGCAATAAGAAACGTTGACACGGGCAATGCTGCCCATCGTGGCTTGCACAACCTTGGGGTTCCAAACATCAGCAGTGTCCTTGCTGCAGACGATGTTTGTGATGCCAAACCAGTCGGCTATACGAATGATGGTACCAAGATTACCTGGATCCTGAACGCCATCGAGTGCAAGCAGGAGAGTTCCCGCTTCATATTCATGTCCTTCTGTAGTAGGGATGCTGAACACGGCAAGCACTTGCTGAGGATGCTGAAGGAATGAAACCTTTCGTAGTTCATCATCCGTTACGCTGATAAACTCCACGTCAGGGTGGAGTGGGGTAGCAGGATGCCATTGCTCAGTTGCAATGACCAAACGAGGACGCATGGTCAGTAGCAGATCGCCAACCACCTTAGGTCCTTCGGCCACAAAGACCCCCTCCGCCTTACGGTTCTTCTTCTGCTCTAATGAGTGGATGTATTTTATTTTTGCTTTGCTTATCATACTATGTCAAACTGTAGCGAGTCAGCGTTCTTTTGTTTCTTGACCTTAATGATGTTTCCATCCTGCAATTCGTTCTCGAGAATCTTCTGACAGATTTCGTCCTCTATGTACTGCTGAATTGCACGTTTCATAGGTCGTGCCCCGAACTGCACATCGTATCCCTTTGTGGCAACATATTCCTTTGCCTTACTGCTTATCTGCAGTTTGTAGCCAAGTTCCTTGATGCGCTCAAGCAAGTCATGGGTTTGCAGGTCAACGATACGCTTTACAGAATCAAGGGAGAGCTGGTCGAAGGTGATTACCTTATCAAGACGATTCAGAAACTCTGGTGCAAACTGCTTTGACAGAGCCTTGCGGATGATGCTGCGGGCGTGGTCACGATCGTCTGCACTCATGCTGAGAGCATCGGCACCATTCATTGAGTGTGAATTGAAACCAACTCCACGTCCGAAGTCTTTCAGTTCCCTTGTTCCCGTGTTTGAGGTCATGATGATGATTGTATTGCGGAAGTCAATGAGACGTCCGTTGCCATCGGTAAGACGTCCTTCATCAAGCACTTGAAGCAGCATGTTGAAGACATTCTGATGAGCCTTCTCAATCTCGTCGAGAAGCACTACACTGTAAGGGTGGCGGCGTACACGCTCTGTAAGTTGTCCGCCTTCATCGTATCCAACATATCCTGGAGGAGCACCAACGAGACGCGATGTGTTGAACGACTCGTTGTACTCACTCATGTCAACTCGAATCAGAGCATCAGCAGAACCGAACACCTCTTTTGCAAGTTGCTGTGCGAGATAAGTCTTTCCGACACCCGTAGGACCGAGGAACATAAATACTCCGATAGGGTGGTTGGCGTTGCGAAGACCTATGGAGTTTCTCTGAATGGCACGTACAACAGTGTCAACGGCATTGTCCTGCCCTATGACGCTTTTCTTGAGGCAGTCAGCCAATCGGCGCAGGCGATTTGCCTGACTCTCGCTGACACGCTGTACAGGCACACCACTCATCAGTGAGACAACCTCGTTTACGTCATCCTCCGTGACAGGAACACGTTCTGCATTATGTCTTGGATTGTTGCGCACCTTCTCCAAACGTTCTGCCACTTGACTCTGTCGGTCACGAATGCCTGCCGCCATTTCAAAGTTCTGAGTCATGACAGCAAGTTTCTTCTTCTCGTTCAGAGTTCTGAGTTCGTTTTCAAGGCGCTTGATTTCAGGTGACACTACAGCAGTACGGAGATGAACCTTGGAACCAACCTCGTCCATGGCATCAATAGCCTTATCAGGGAAAACACGGTCAGTAACATATCGTTCCGTTTGAACGACGCAGGCACGCAGAGCCTCTTCTGTATATTCCACCTGATGATGCTTCTCGTAACGCTCCTTGATGTTGTTCAGTATGATAAGCGTATCTTCCTTGGTCGTAGGGTTGACGATAATCTTCTGGAATCGACGTTCCAACGCTCCGTCCTTCTCAATCGACTTGCGGTATTCGTCCATCGTGGTCGCACCGATACATTGTATCTCGCCACGTGCAAGAGCAGGCTTCAGAATGTTGGCAGCATCCATAGTGCCTGATGCCGAACCTGCTCCAACGATGGTGTGAATCTCGTCGATGAAGATGATAATGTTCTTATCATTCTCCAGTTCGTCGATAAGTCCCTTGATGCGCTCTTCGAAGTCGCCACGATATTTTGTGCCAGCAACCATAGCCGTAAGGTCAAGTGCCAGAATGCGCTTGCCTCTTAGAATAGGCGACGATGTGCCATCGGCAATCTGCTGTGCCAATCCTTCTACGATAGCACTCTTGCCAACACCAGGATCGCCAATGAGCACAGGATTATTCTTCTTCCTGCGTCCGAGAATCTCCGTCAGTCGCTTTATCTCTTTGTCGCGTCCTACCACCGGGTCAAGCCTATGCTCTGATGCCGCTTTTGTCAGGTCGGTAGAAAACTTATTGAGATTTTGCGTGTCAGAGGCGCGTCTTGCCTTGCCGTTATTCTTGTTCATAGCTTCGCCAATAGCATTGTCCAACATTCTTGATGCTCTGTTGAACATCTCGTTGAAAGCATGTTCCAAAGGGTTTCTTCCCCTTTGGTTCTCCATTTCGTTGTCATCATCGTCATCTACAGAATCGAAATCGTCATCATGTTCTTCGTTGACGATGCGAGGGAGAAAAAATGGAAGAGTATCTTTATCTGTTATCATTGTCTTTTTTGTCTTTTTTTCTTAGGAAGTAAGGTATGAACGAGTTGAAGTCATGCTTAAGGATGATTCCAAGTCCTTGAGTGTTGAGATTTGATTTTGTGAAATATCGGTCGGATGTCTGGTTGTACATCTTTACTTGCAGATTGCCGTTAGGGAGCAGCAGGTAGCGTACATCAAAGTCTCCGATAAATGATGTCGTGGCATTTACGTTGTCACGATATCCAAATTGTCCGTTTATCAGGAGGCGATTGTTAAGCATTCGTCCTGAGATAAGTCCTTCGTATTCGGCATTCATCATGCCCTCGTCTCCTGGCGAGATGTTTGCGCCGAAGTTCCAGTTGTTGTCCTTTATTATGACGTTGGAAATGAGGTTGTTGAGTTGCTGAGATACTGTGCCCGATAGGAACGACTGCATGGCAAGCGATGCCTGCGACTGTATGTCGTCAGCGTTGTTGTTCGCTGAATAGAACCTGCCGATGGCAAGCAGATAGACAACCTGCTGGTTTCGCTCCTCTTCCGAATCCATGAGTGATGTAATCATCTGCTGGATGTCGGTAGAAGCCTGAGGCAAACTGAGGTCGAAGTCAACGATAGGATGTTCTGCTGTGCCGTGTATGTTCATAAGGCAGTTGACACGAACGGTGGAACTCGTAAATGAATTGCCAATGTTCAGGTCAGACAATGGAGCAGACGGCACCACGTATTGAGCTTGCAAATCTATGGCTGCCTGGAATGGATCGCCACCGAAAGCAATGGTTCCTCCTGACAGGAACTCAAAGTTCTTGTTGATGACCTGCTGTATGGTCATCTTGTATTCGCCACGTTCGACAAGGTAATTGCCGAAAATCTGCATTCCACCTTTATTATAATATGTGGCACGGAGAGTGCCAGAACCGTTCAGCGTGATGTAGTCGCCTGTATGTTCGTCCATGAGCAGACGGAGAGTGGCTGCTGGTGTAGCATGGATGAGGAAGTTCAGGCGTATGTTTGTGTGGAAATTATCTGCAACAGAGTTCTTGCCAGAGTCATCATCTTTCTCGATGGAATCGGCAGAAAAGTCATGTCCAACGTTACGCCATGTGATGAATTCCTGATTCTGCAGGGCATCAGGCGATGAGGCATTATACGTGATATACGATGTCTCTTCTGGATAAGCATCTATGTCGAAGACAACCTCTCCCGAACGACCGGTAATCTTGCAGTTGCCTGTGCCTATGACATGGCCACAGAATGTAGAACCATTCAGAGTAGGGAAGTCGAAGCAGAGCATGTTTTTTGCATTGATGTCAAGGTCGAAGGTCATGCGTCCAAGGTTACGATGGTGCAAAGCTCCGTCCACGATGCCATGCTTTCCATACTTGTCGTAGATGGTGTCCCCCTTGAAGATAATCTCGTTAGGTTCCATCTTGACATAGTCATTGTGGAGAGTGTAGGTCGTGTTCAGCGGAATGATGAATACCGAACCGTTGGCCACAGCTTCACCCGTCATGTTGATAGCATTTAGAGGACCTACAATTCTGACATAACCATTGCCCCATGCGTTGATGTTATTCATGAAACTGTCGGTGTAGGTTTCTATGAATTCGAGTCGGGCATTCTCTGCCTTTATGTCAAGATCTATGTAGTTCCTCTTTATAGAGATGTAGCCGTCCACTTTGACAAATCCGTCACGCTTCCCCTTGAGTGCGTCAGCAGACATACTGCTGAAGTCAGCGACATCACCCATCAGAGGTTTAACGTCTTGATCCACGCATTGCGCATCAATGTTTATCTGCCCCAAGGCATTATCCCATTTACCATGAGCCGTGAGCGTGCCGAGTCGTCCGTTCTCAAAGAGGAAATTGCGCACGTCAAGATCCGTATATGCTTGAGGTTCAGAGAACAACGCCTTTCCTACAGCGTTGCCGGAAGCATATCCACTGAACTCAACGCTATGGAAGTCAACAAGATTCATGATGTATGCCACGTTGATGTCCTGCAGATTAACCGTCAGCGAGTCGTTTGCACTCTTTGTTGCCAATCCATCAATGCGAATGTGCTGTCTGCCGTTCTCTACGAGGAAGTCGTTGACGGCAAGACGATTCTCTGAATACGAAATGGTAGAAGGGTGTATCGTCCAAAGTGTGTCGCTGATGAGAGTATGCGATGGCAGTATCTGCATCTTTGCAGTAGGGCTTCCGCTGCTGTTGACGAAGAACTGACACAGTGTATTTAGGCTTCCTTTGAAGGAATTATCCTTGCCATTCTGCCAACTGATGGCAGTATTAAGACGGTTGTTGGCAGCCTTACCCGAAATGTCGAGTACAAAATTTGTGCCATCATGACCTATCCTTGTTGTTGACGCATTAATGTTCAGCGTGTCTCCAGGGCAGTTGGCATGGATGCGTGTCTTGTTCAGATTCATTCCGAAACAAGTCATCTGAGGTACGTCGAGAGTTATCTCTGCCTGATGCAGACGATCGTTAATGGCAGCATTCAGGTTGATATCGCTTTTGGCATCAATGTCTATGTCGAGGAATTTCTGCAACACAGACGTGTCGTCGATGGTTGCCGAGAGGATAATATCATTATTCTGCGCCTTGTATTGTGACATTCCCGGTAAGGTGGGCAGACGCTTGGAAACAAGATTAACGAACGATTGTGGCAACGTAGCAGGATCAAAATGACCGCTGGCATGCATCTTTGCAAAGTCAGAATCGAACGAGATGTCACGACTGCCGTCTCCTGTCTCTGTGGCAGAAATGCTGATGCCATCAAGCGTAAAACGGTCATCAGGAGCAGCCATCGTGAAGTTTGAGATATTAGCATTCAACCCCTTTAGAGGATTTCCAAGACTTGCAACCGTTGCTTTCATGCCAAGAGCGAAAGTCGTTGAATTCCATTTGTTTGTCAATCCGAGTGCATTTGGGTTGAAATGATTTATGTCTGCCTCAATGTCGATGTTGTTTAAGTCATTAATCCTGCCGTCAAGCAAAGCACCGATATTGCCGGCAATAACGTTGATTGCAGCATTAATGTTTAGATCAGCAACGTCTATCCCTGCGACGATGTCATCATCCTTCTGAGCAATGTCCATCTTCACGTTATGGTAAGGATAACCGCTGATTGTGAGTAACGGTGCCGTTATACTTACGTTAGCGTTTGAAACAGGCACCTTAGTGTTCTGCTTTGTCAGTTCTGCTGCTACGTTTGCTTTCAGTTCCGTATCGCCTATGGCGTTGGTTGCCAATAGGTTGCCTAACTTCATGACATTCGTGCTGAGTTGTGCAGAGATATGCTTACCCTTAAGGCTTATGTCGTGAGTCAACTGACCTACGGCGGTAGTTATTGTACCTTCTGCTTTTACTTCACCGTTATGGCCATATGCGTCAAGCGAATATTCCAAGTTGCCGATGCGAGGTACGATATCGTTCTTGATTCCGAAGGCAGACATCGTTTGCGAAATAAGACTTCCAGAAGCAAATAGACGGTTTATTTTCGCATCCCAAATGATGCTCTCCGGATGCTTCATGGCTTCTGCAATACTTAATTCAGAAGTGGCTTTGCCCGTTGCGGTAAGTTCTAAATCCTTGTTTGAAGTTCTTAATGATAAATTCTTTAGTGTTAGAGACTTATCCGTTCCGGTAACTTCTGTGTCTATGAATACAGTATTGCTGAGATTGGAAGCAGCAGGAACGAAGCATGCCACGTCCTTCATCGATACCGAAGAGTGCTTGCTTACGACCTTGAATGTCTTCAGTTTCTTGTCTTTGAAACGAGCTTCTGCATCAATGCTGATGTCACTATGATCGGTCAGCAAATTGAGATTTGTGAGATTCAGGATATGTTTGCCGGCATTCAGTTCGAACGACATGTTGTTCATTGTAAAGTCCGTGTTGCGTTCGGCAAACGATAATTTCTTCATCTTGACGGCAAGGCTGTCATCAGTAAGCTGGTGCAAGATGATGTGACTGCTTATCTTGTCAAGCGAAAGGTGATTGACATCCAGATGATTCGGTTTCCTTGGCAGATCCAGACGGTCGTATGTCAGGGCGGTGTTCCTAATGACGAGCGACGAGATGTGAAGGTTAAGCGGAGTGTGCGATGTCGTGTCCTTCGAAGCAAGCGAGTCAATGATAAACTGGCAGTTAAGCGGAGCCTCAGCATTTGCCTTTGTCAATTTGCCCGTAAGGCTGAAAATCTGAGCCGACGAAATGCTTATCTCGCCTTTGAACAGAGGCAGAATGTCAATCTTTGCAGACAGACGATGACACCTCATCATGTCATGCTTCTGCTGGTCTTCAATGTGGATGTCATCGATTATTGCGCGGTTCAGCAAACCTAAATTGACATTCCCGACCTCAACCCTTGTGCCAAGTTTCTCGGAAAGTGCTACCGCCGTTTCAGACGCAACATAGTGCTGTACTGCTGGAATACGCAGCAGCACAACAATAAGCGCGTAGATGCCTACTATGGTCCACGCTAAAACGGCGAATATGTGTCTAAGTCTCTTGATGTATTTTAAATTTTGATGCAAATTTACAACAATTATGTGTCATAACGAAATTTTTCTTTCACTTTTATTATATAATGTCATTTTTTTTGATTAATTTTGCAATCGTTTAGTATAGTAAAACGGAATAACAAGAAAATAGGTATAGAATCGGAAAGTAAAAAGCATTGAATCGCAAGGCAAAAAGCATTGATTCGGTGCGTAAATAGCATTGAATCACCTCCCGTTTCGTAACCTTTTTGTAAGTGATTGACAGATAAAGACTTGCAGAAGACTTGGATATCAGCTCTTAAAGGACGTATTTTGGAACAATAAAAATAATAGTAAACATATTTTTAACAAAATCAATCAAATCAATGGTTAACGTTATTAAGTTAAGCAAAGGTCTTGACATCAAACTCAAGGGCACAGCCGAGCTGAAGGATGTTACAGTAGAGAAGGGTAGTGTCTTCGCACTCTGTCCTGATGACTACCAGGGCGTAACACCTAAGGTTGTTGTCAAGGAGGGCGACCGTGTCATGGCCGGTGACGCACTTTTTGTTAACAAGCAGTATCCAGAGGTGAAGTTTGCTTCGCCGGTAAGTGGTACTGTTGCCGCCGTTGAACGTGGCGAACGCAGAAAAGTGCTGTCTGTGAAGGTTAACGCTGATAGTGAGATTGCGTACAAGGACTTCGGCACGAAGAATGTCGCTTCTCTTACCTCAGCAGACGTTAAGGAGACCCTTCTCGAGGCAGGTCTCTTCGGGTACATCAACCAGTTGCCTTATGCTGTGTCCACGAATCCGCAGACAGAGCCAAAGGCAATTTTTGTTTCTGCTTTCCGCGACATGCCGCTTGCTGCCAACTTCCTCTACGAACTGGCAGGTAACGAGGATGCGTTCCAGGCAGGCATCTCTGCTTTGGCCAAGATACAGAAAGTGTATGTTGGCATCAATCCGCAGCAGGAGTCAAAGTTGGGACAGCTGAAGGATGCTCAGGTGACTGTGTTCCAGGGCAAGTGTCCTGCTGGCAACGTTGGCGTGCAGATCAACAACATCGATCCTGTAAACAAGGGCGAGGTTGTATGGACCATCAATCCTACAGCCGTTATCTTCTTCGGCCGACTCTTCCTGACTGGTAAGGTCGATCTTCGTCATAAAGTGGCTCTCGCAGGTCAGGAGGTTAAGCAGCCAGCATACTCAGAGGTGCTCGTTGGTCAGCAGATGGCAACGCTAATTGATGGCCGCATCAATGCCGATGGCGTACGCATCATAAGTGGCAACCCTCTTACTGGTAAGAAAGCATGTGCAGAGAGTTTCCTCGGTCCTCAGGTTTCTGAGGTTACTGTTATCCCTGAGGGTGACGATGCAGACGAGATGCTCGGCTGGATAATGCCACGTCCTAATATGTTCTCAATGAATCGCTCTTATCTCTCATGGCTCATGCCTAAGAATAAAGAATACAGCTGCGATGCACGTATCAAGGGTGGCGAGCGAAAGATGATCTTCTCGGGTGAATATGATAAGGTGCTGCCAATGGACATCTATGGCGAATACCTCATCAAGGCAATCATTACGGGCGACATCGACCGTCAGGAGGCTCTCGGCATCTATGAGGTGTCGCCTGAGGATTTCGCTGTTGCAGAATTTGTTGATTCCTCTAAACTTGAATTGCAGAAGATTGTCCGTCAGGGACTTGACATTCTGAGAAAGGAGAACAGTTAATCCATTTACGATTTAGCTATTTACGATTTACAATTTTAATTCATCTGGCATGTCTCTGTGCATAGATTTATATAAATTGTAAATGAATAAAAAAACAGTAAATAGTAAATCGTCAAATAGTAAATTACAAAGATGAATCCAATAAGAAAATATCTCAATAACATAAAGCCAAACTTCGAGAAGGGTGGCAAGTTGGAGATGCTTGGCAGTACGTTTGAGGGCTTTGAGTCGTTCCTCTTCGTACCAAACACCACGTCAAAGAGTGGCGTACACATTCACGATGCCGCTGATTCAAAGCGTCTTATCTCGTTTGTTATCATCGCTCTCGTGCCAGCACTCCTCTTTGGTATGTACAACATCGGCTACCAGAACGCCTTGTATGCCAATGGTGGTCAGTTGCCTGCTGATGCAAGTTGCATCAACATGTTCATCTACGGCTTCCTGCAGATGTTGCCAAAGATTCTGGTAAGCTACATCGTAGGCCTTGCAATTGAGTTTGCATGGGCACAGTGGAAGCATGAGGAGATTCAGGAGGGTTACCTCGCTACAGGTATTCTCATACCAATGATTATCCCTGTCAACTGTCCTCTCTGGTGCCTTGCTCTGGCATGTGCATTCTCTGTAATCTTCTGTAAGGAAATCTTCGGCGGCACAGGTATGAACTTCGTCAATCCTGCTCTTGCTGCACGCGCATTCCTTTTCTTCTCTTATCCTACCGTGATGTCGGGTGACAACTGCTGGGTTGCCAAGGATCAGATTTTCGGTCTTGGTTATCAGGTTGCCGATGCTACCACCGCAGCAACTCCGCTTGGCATCGTATCACAGGATCCAAACTATGTCGTTGACACCATGAATGCTGCCATTGGTCTTATCCCTGGCTCAATGGGCGAGACATCGTTCGTTGCTATCATGCTTGGTGCACTCCTCCTCATCTGGACAGGTGTTGCATCATGGAAGATCATGCTCTCGGTGTTCGTTGGCGGTGGCCTTACTGCGTGGATGTTCAATTCGCTCGGCATGACTCCAATGTGTCCTATCGACCAGTTCCTGCTTGGTGGTTTCGCTTTCGGTGCCGTATTCATGGCTACCGACCCTGTTACCGCTGCCCGCACAGAGTGTGGCAAGTGGGTGTATGGTTTCCTCATCGGTGTTGTGGCTGTAGTAGTACGTGTCATGAACCCTGGCTATCCAGAGGGTATGATGCTCGCTATCCTCCTCATGAACGTATGTGCTCCACTCATCGACTGGTGCGTAGTTCAGCGCAACATTTCGCGTCGTGCTAATCGTATAAAAAAGTAAAGAGTTATGGCAAAGAAATTAAATACAAACAATAATGCGTACATTATTATATATAGTATTGTACTCGTAGTGATCGTTGCTTTCTGCCTCGCCTTTGTCTATACATCGCTAAAGGAAAAGCAGGATGCCAACGTGAAGCTTGACGTGAAGAAACAGGTACTCGCTTCGCTTGATGTGCGTGAGTTTGCCGACGATGCTGATGCTGAGGCAAAGTATGCCGATATCGTTGTGGCTACTGATACTGTTGACGCAGAGACAAAGTCGGTCATCTACACCTGCAAACTCAATGGCGAGCAGAAGTATATTCTCTCTGTCAAGGGTATGGGCCTCTGGGGACCTATCTGGGGTTATGTCGCGCTGAACGCTGACAAGGAAACCGTTTTCGGCGCTTACTTCAACCATGAGGGCGAGACAGCAGGTCTTGGTGGCGAAATCAAGGATTCCAAGGCATGGCAGGATCTCTTCAAGGGTAAGAAGGCCGTTAAGGATGGCAACATTATTCTTGGTGTGAAAAAGGCTACTGACATCAAGGCAGACGAGAAGGAATCAACCGTTGACGCTGTGACTGGTGCTACTCTTACATCGAACGGTGTTGACGAAATGCTGAAGATTTCGCTTGCAAAGTATAAGGAATTTCTTAATGACAAATAATAAAAGGAGGTTAAAACTATGAGTAAACTGTTTTCAAAAGAGAACAAGGATGTCTTCATGACTCCTTTGAATGGCAATAACCCAATTCTTGTTCAGGTGCTGGGTATCTGTTCAGCATTGGCTGTAACATCGCAGCTTAAGCCTGCTATCGTTATGGGTCTTGCCGTGACTGTCATCACAGCTTTCGCTAACGTTATCATCTCTGTTATCCGTAACACCATCCCTTCGCGCATCCGTATCATCGTGCAGCTCGTTGTCGTTGCTGCGCTGGTTACCATCGTCAACCAGGTGCTAAAGGCATTCGTTTATGATGTCAGCGTGGAGCTTTCGGTTTACGTAGGACTTATCATCACCAACTGTATCCTCATGGGACGTCTTGAGGCTTTCGCTTCCATCAACAGCCCATGGCCATCATTCCTCGATGGTATCGGCAACGGTCTTGGCTATGCTTATATCCTCGTTGCTGTAGGTGCTGTACGTGAATTCTTCGGTCGTGGTACTCTTCTCGGTTTCCAGATCATCCCAGACAGTTGGTATGCAGCAAACGGTGGCTGGTACATTAACAACGGTATGATGACCATGCCAGCCATGGCGCTCATCCTCTGTGGTGCAGTAATCTGGATTCACCGTGCATATTTTTATCATGAATAGGTTGATGGGTTATAGGTTATAGGTTTAAGGTTCATTACTCTTGCTTATGTTATTAGGTCCCTATAAGAATCTGACAGTATGGAAGGAATCCATAAAATTCACAAAAGAAATATACAAAGTAACCTGTACATTTCCTGATAGTGAACAATTTGGGATTACAAACCAAATGAGAAGGGCTGCAGTTTCTATCGCATCAAATATTGCGGAAGGATATGGACGTCAGTCAAATACAGATTTGATTAGATTCTTACATATGTCACTTGGATCTATCAATGAGATTGATACCCAGATAATAATAGCAAGCGAAATAGGATATCTGACAGAGGAGCAAACCGCTTATTTGTCCAATAAAATTTATGAACTCTCAAAAATGATGAATGCTTTAATCAATACAAGAAAGAGCTTGGTCATATAAACCTCCCACCTAAAACCTCCAAAACAATTATGGAACATATTATATCATTATTCTTCCGCAGTATATTTGTGGATAACATGATTTTCGCATTCTTCCTCGGCATGTGTTCTTACCTTGCCGTATCAAAGAGTGTGAAGACTTCGTTCGGACTTGGTTGCGCCGTGACCTTCGTGCTGCTCATCACCGTGCCTGTTGACTATCTGTTGCAGACAAAGGTGCTGGCTGCTGATGGCATCCTCGGCGTTGATCTCTCATACCTCTCACTCATCCTCTTCATCGCCGTTATAGCAGGTATCGTACAGTTGGTGGAGATGATAGTAGAGCGTTTCTCACCATCGCTTTATGCCGCTCTCGGTATCTTCCTCCCACTGATTGCCGTTAACTGTGCTATCATGGGTGCATCGCTGTTCATGCAGCAGCGCATCAACCTCGATCCAGCTAACTCGCAGTATATTGGTGGTGTGGCAGACGCTGTGGCATTCGCTATCGGTTCTGGTATCGGATGGACACTCGCTATCTGTCTGCTTGGTGCCATCCGTGAGAAGCTGGCTTACTCTGATGTGCCAAAGCCTCTGCAGGGTCTTGGCATTACGTTTATCGCCGTTGGCTTGATGGCTATGGCATTCATGTGTTTCTCAGGTCTTAATATCTAAATCAGGTTTAAGGTTGTAGGTTGTGGGTTATAGGTTATGTTACTCAGTTAATATAACATCTTAACCTCAAACCTCAAACCTCAAACCATAAACCTATAAGACAATGGACATTAATTTCATTTTATCATCTATAGGAGTATTCCTTGTAGTGATTATCGCGCTGGTGATCATCCTTCTTGTAGCAAAGAAGTATCTCTCGCCAAGCGGCAACGTAAAGATAACAATCAACAACGACACCGTGCTCGATGTGCCTCAGGGTTCGTCTGTTATGGCTACATTGAACGAGAACGGCATCTATCTTCCTTCTGCCTGCGGTGGTAAGGCATCGTGCGGACAGTGTAAGGTACAGGTGCTTGAAGGCGGTGGCGAGATTCTTGATTCTGAGAAGCCACATTTCTCTCGTAAGGAGATTAAGGAAGGTTGGCGTCTCGGCTGTCAGTGTAAGGTGAAGAGCGACATGAAGCTCCACGTCGATGAGTCAGTCATGGGCGTAAAGGAATGGGAGTGTACCGTTATCGGCAACAAGAACGTCGCTACTTTCATCAAGGAATACAAGGTTGCTCTGCCTAAGGGTGAGCACATGGACTTTGAACCTGGTTCATACGCTCAGATTCGAATCCCTAAGTTTGAAAACCTCAAATACTCTGATTTCGACAAGGAACTCATTGGCGAGACATACCTCCCTGCATGGGAGAAGTTCGGCATGTTCGAGCTTGTATGTAATAACCCTGAGGACACCATCCGTGCCTACTCAATGGCGAACTATCCTGACGAGGGCGACATCATTACGCTCAACGTTCGTATTGCTACCCCTCCATTCAAACCAAAGGATCAGGGAACTGGTTTCATGGATGTCAACCCAGGCATTGCATCTTCTTACATCTTCAACCTCAAGCCAGGCGACAAGGTTATCATGTCAGGTCCTTACGGCGAGTTCCGACCTGTTTATGGCTCTGGCAAGGAGATGATATGGGTAGGTGGTGGTGCCGGTATGGCTCCGCTCCGTGCACAGATCATGCACATGCTCAAGGGCAACGGCGTGAAGGACGAAGATCGTCAGCGCCCAATGCACTATTTCTATGGTGCGCGTGCCCTCGAGGAAATCCCATTCCTCGACGACTTCTTGCAGCTTGAGAAGGACTTCCCTAACTTCCACTTCCATCTCGCTCTCGACCGTCCTGATCCAAAGGCAGATGCAGCTGGCATAGCATACACTCCAGGCTTCGTTGCACCAGTTATGGGCGATACTTACCTCAAGCAGCATGAGGCACCAGAGGACTGCGAGTACTATCTCTGCGGACCTCCTATGATGGCTAAGACCGTTCTTGACCTTCTCCACTCACTTGGTGTTGAGGATGAGTCAATACGCTTCGATAACTTTGGCGGTTAGTGAGAGCAGAAGCTAAGCTTGCTTAGATTATGCCGAACGTAGTCAAAGTCACCCTTGGTAACTTTGGCGATTAGTGTATCACTTGCTATAAGTCAATAAAAAAGAAAGGGGAATGCAAAAATATCGCATTTCCCTTTCTTGTTTCATAAAAAATTACTAACTTTGCATCCGCATTTGATTTTTAACCCCTTTTCACAATCAGATGCACTCCTAAATTTGGAGACCCGCTAGCTCAGCTGGTAGAGCACAACACTTTTAATGTTGGGGTCATGGGTTCGAGCCCCATGCGGGTCACCAACAAACAAGTAAACCAAAAGGTTGAAAGTACATCATTATGGTGGACAAACAGTAAAAAGTTTCTACATGGGCGAGTCTTATACGACCAGCTCCCTCGGAACTCCCCCAGGGCTTGATCGCAGCAAGGGTACTTGGTTGTAGCGGTGCGATGTGAGTAGCTCGCCCACCTGCCTCTTTAGCTCAGTTGGCCAGAGCACGTGATTTGTAATCTCGGGGTCGTTGGTTCGAATCCGACAAGAGGCTCAAAATTTCAGTATAGAGAACTTCTCAGGAGGTTCTCTTTTTTGTTGCTATTATATAAGACAACCACTAATTTTCAACTGTAGCACTGTAGCGTGTAGCGCTTTGGTTATTTGCGAATTTGTTAAATTCCACGTTAAAATCCTAATAATCTATGAGTATTTAAGAAAGTTTTATTACCTTTGTAATCATAAATTGACCCTTTCCAGATTTCGGCCTTTGATTCTATGTAACTACGTTGCAGGATTATGCGATGAAATATGAAGATGTGGGTTGAAAGCAACATGTGAAGAATGGCAAAGAAAACAAACATTTAATTATGCAAAATACGATAGATACACCTACCTACCGCAAGATACATTTTGCCGTCATGGCTATTGAAAGCGGAGCCAGGAAACTTAACATCAGCGGGCGGGAAATGGAACAACGCTTACAAAAGCAAGACCTTATTCATCGCCGACTAATTGGTCACTACGATCTTCTACACACGCAGAGCCTCGACTATGTGGCTGATGACATCGCAGAAACCCTTGTTAACTGGGAAAATGAAGACTAAATTGGTGCCTGTCGTCATGGTGAGGATAATACAAACTATGACATTGTTGAAGGTGGAGTGGCTAATGACCAAGTGATTGATACCGTAGAAGATTATGAAAACGGACGCATCACCTCAGATCAAGCCCTTGACCAGTTGAAATACAAGAAACCTAACAATCAGATTTGCTTCCGTAATCAAGAAATTATTGATAAGTATCTACATTTCACTAATGCTGAAAATGTAAGCATATAAGATATTGCAATATGAGAGATAACGTATTGTGGCGAAAGATAGCCAGAATAATAATCATGATAGCCGATGGTTTGCACATCAGTAGCGAAAGAGCACTTGACCTTTTCTATCAAAGCAATGTTTACGAAATGTTGGTTGACCCTCGCTATGGGCTACAAACGATGAGTGATACCTACATCTACGACGAGTTTATGATGGAACTTCGTGGCCAATAATTCTAAGTCAAATTACCGATGCTGTGGGTTCAAACCACAACGTGACGAAAAGAAAATAAACGAACATTCAAATATGCAGGATACTATAGCAAAAGATTTGCTCCGGGAGTATGTCAAGCGGAAACAGTAGATGTTTCCTAATTGCTGTTGAATTAATCCTAAACAAACATATCAGAAATGCTTTCCGTTTGGGGGTATTGTAGGTCAAGGCCTATATAATTGTAGTAAAATCATTGCATACAGTTTTTTTTTCTTTGCAATCTGCCATACTCTTTGCCCTCACGCAGCAGAATGGGCAATTGCGGTCAATCGTTGTGTTTGTATCAAACAGACATCGTATTCTTTGAAAACAGGGCCCAAGTTTCGCAAAAACGCTCTATCTGAATTACGAGTGCAAAGGTACTATTTTTTTTTGCCACATCCAAATATTCTCCCCACAAACCGCCTAATTTTCCCCACCAGCTTTCCGAAAATTCCCTGTTTCTTTTTTTTAACACAGAGACACTGAGGACACAGAGAACACGGAGTTTTTGAGGTCCATTCGGAGTGAGAACGTGCTGCATAGAACTCTAAAGACTCCGTGTTCTCTGCTTCCTATGAAATTTTCAAAATATATTTAGTTAATAAATTTTAATTCGTTAAATTATGCAGATATTGCTAATCTTTGAGCTCTCAGGAACTCGTGGTTCGCCTCATAATCACAGTCGTTAGCGACTAGA
>JAZUKC010000056.1:0-3940 GCA_045643065.1 Prevotella sp. | reverse complement strand
CTGAAACAAATCTACGACAGCTACAGCGAACTGCAGGTTGTCATCTCCGGTTCTTCCATCCTCGACATTTACAAGGGTATGGCCGATCTCAGCCGACGAGTTCCTATCTATGAAATGCAAGGACTCTCGTTTCGTGAATATCTCATGCTCTTCCATGGGATAGACGTTCCTGCGTATTCTCTTGAGGATATTTTGTCTCACAAAGCCAGCATTCCGGTAGCCCATCCGCTTCCTTTGTTTCAGGATTATCTGAAGCGTGGTTACTATCCTTTCGGCAAAGACGAGGAACTGGAAATGGAACTGATGCAGGTCATCAACCAGACAATGGAGGTAGATATTCCGCAGTTCCTTGAGGTAAACGTCACGACTGGTCGCAAGTTGAAGCAACTTCTGATGGTGGTGGCAAAGAGCGTGCCCTTCAAACCCGTGATGCAGAAGTTGGCTGACGTGACGGGAATCAGTCGCAACAACATCTCCGATCACCTCATCTATATGGAACGAGCTGGTATGATTACCCAGCTTCGCGACAGCACAGGCGGAATCAGAGGCATTGGCAAGGTGGAGAAGCTGTATCTTGACAACACCAACCTCATCTATACCCTTACCCCCCGCGAAGCAGAGATTGGCAATGTCCGCGAGACCTTCTTTATGAACCAGATGCGAGTACGCCACGACATTGTCAGTTCTTCCATCTCCGATTTCCAGATAGATGACATGACCTTTGAGATAGGTGGACGCAAGAAAGGCCAAAAGCAAATAGAATCTGCCACCCATGGTTACATCGTAAAGGACGACATCGAGACAGGCTATGCCAACGTCATTCCGCTGTGGATGTTTGGGTTGAACTATTAAAATTATGCAAGAAATTCATTTAGACACAATACAGCAATTCAACGACTACAACGGGATGGAGACACTTCATCCCCTTGTAAGCGTTATTCATGTTGGTAACACTGAGCACATCAAGGAGTGCATGATGCACTATGGCTTTTATGCTCTCTACCTGAAGGAGAACAAGGGTTGCAAACTATCCTACGGTCGCACGGAGTATGACTTCGATGAGATGACCGTCACGAGTTTTTCACCAGGACAGGTGGTGACAGTGAAACCTAACCCAGAGGTGCCATTTGCAAAATACATTGGTCTTGCTTTCCATCCCGACCTTCTCAACCGCACCTCACTTGGCAAGCAGATGAGCCGTTATGAGTTCTTTGACTACACCAGCAACGAAGCGCTTCACCTCTCTGCACAAGAGGTGGAAATCTTCAAGGGTGTACTCAATATGATAGAGCAGGAGCTGCATCACGCCATCGATAAGCATACACGCGAATTGGTTGTGAGCCACATTGAACTCCTTCTGAACTATTGTCTCCGTTTTTACGATCGTCAGTTTATTACACGCGAGGAGATCAATCATTCTGTGGTAAAGAAATTCCTATCCCTTCTCGATGAATATATTGCCGACAAAGCAGAACGTGAAGGTTTGCCAACAGTCGCATACTTTGCCGACAAATGTTGTCTCTCCACTGGTTATTTCGGTACATTGGTAAAGACAGAGACAGGGCGAACAGCCAAAGACCTCATCAATGATCGCATCCTCGCAAAGGCAAAAGAGCTGCTTAGTTCATCTCCCTTTAAGGGTGACCGAGAGGGTCTTTCGGTTAGCCAAATCAGCCAACGCCTTGGCTTTGAATATCCACAACACTTCGTCCGCTTCTTTAAGGCTCTGACAGGAAAGACTCCTACACAATGGAGAGCGGCATAATAGCACGTACATTACAAATACATTTTAGAAATATAGGTGCAGTCATCATCGCGATGGTTGCACTTTTTTTGCTTTTGAGGAGGAATTTCTTTCGCTATTTGAGAAAAATTTTGTAACTTTGCACCCAAATTTTGGATTTCGCAATTAATAGTGCTCGAAATTCTTCTCCTGATCATTTCCCTAATCAGAGAGGTTTGTAGCGCATTGTGGCAAACGCGAGTTTGTCCGAGCCATGACGGTTCATTATTCGTATTTCCGAGGGAAGGAATTGTTTTTGACGAATAATGAACAGTAAGAATACATTTACATTTTTAATGAACAATCACAAGTTTCTTTGTGCTCTGGCTGTCACGATGATGGTCGGGGCAAGCTGTTGTGTGCCTGTGTGCGCACAGCAGCGGATGAGTCTTCAGTCGCTCTTTGACCTTGCCGACCAGCAGAGTCAGCGCATCAAGGTTAGCGAAGTGGCATTAAAGGCTGCAGAAGAAGGGGTGGCATCGGCAAAATCAGCCTTGCTACCGAGTGTTGAATTAAGCGTACAAGGTTCCTACACGGGCAATGCCTTCCTGATGTCACGAGGATTTTCCACGAGTGGCACAACCGAGTACATTGTTCCGGGACTTGGTCCTCAGCAGGTGCAGAACGGCAAACAGCCAACGCCACATTGGGGCAACAGTTTCACGGCTCAGGTGAGTCAGGTAATCTACGCTGGTGGTGCTATCCGTTCGGGCATCGAGATGGCAAAGTTGGGGCATCAGTTGGCAGAACTTGATGTGGAGAAGAATCGCCAGGAGGTGCGCTTTCTGCTCACGGGTTATTACCTCGACCTCTACAAGTTGCAGAATCAGTCGCAGGTGATAGCGAAGAACATCGAGCTGACAGAAAAAGTAATCGAACAGATGAAAGCTCGTAGGGAACAGGGAACGGTGCTGAAGAATGACATTACCCGATACGAATTGCAACTGCAAAGTCTTCTGCTTGCCAAGACACAAGTGGATGATGCACAAAAGATTATCCGTCATCAGATTGCCACGACAATTCACCTTCCTGAGGGAGAGGATTTTGAGATAGATGCAAAGTCGCTCGAAGAGGAAGGTATGGCACTCAAAGCTATCACTTCCGAGGAGTCATGGCAGCAGACAGCGACGGAGAACAACATCGACATCCGTCAGGCAAGTCTTGCCACAGCAATGTCTGAACAGAAGATTCGTAATACCCGTGCCTCGTCGCTACCATCCGTGGCTGTCGTTGCCGAAAACAACCTTTTTGGTCCTTACACCAACGACCTTATTCCGAAAAACGCCAACGTCAACGTATGGTTCGTGGGGATTGGCGTAAAATACAATCTGTCAGGTCTTTGGAAGAACAAGCATGACATCCGTAAGGCAAGGCACGAGAACACCCAAGCACGGGAAACTGTCCAGCTGGCGCATGAAGGCATTGAGAATGCTGTGCAAGCAAACTACACTAATCTGCTTACCAGTTCGGTATTTGAAAGCACTCAGGAGAAGCAGGTGGAACTTGCCGACCAAAACTATTCGGTGGTCAAGAACCGTTACGACAACGATCTTGCACTCCTCACCGACATGCTTGATGCCTCAAACATGAAACTCTCTGCCGACATGGCCCTGGTCAACGCACGCATCAACATGCTTTACAACTATTTCAAACTTAAATATATAACAAATACATTGTAACGAAAACGATTAAGAAAACGATTAAGAAAATGGATAAAAGTAAGATTTCAACATACATTTATAACGCTATCGTGATTGTCTGCATAGCGTGTGGCGTGGTTTATGCCGCAAGTCAGTTTATGCATTTCGGCGGTGGTGAAGTGACCGATAATGCCCGTGTGTGCCAGAACATTGTGCCACAGAACTGCCGTGTGCAGGGATTCATTCGCGAGGTGCGCTTTACGGAGTTTCAGGAGGTGAAAAAGGGCGATACGCTTGTCATCATCGAAGATGCTGAGTTCCGTCTTCGTCTAGCGCAGGCAGAGGCAGATCTCAGTCGCGCCGAACGTGGTTCACAGGGTACGGCAAGCAGTATCAATACCACAAAGACGAGCATCACGGTGACTGAAGCTGGCATTGAGGCGGCTCGTGTACAGATGGAGAATGCTCAGAGAGAGGATGCCCGTTTTCAGAAACTTCTCGCACAGGATGCTGTAAC
>JAZUKC010000055.1:0-4961 GCA_045643065.1 Prevotella sp. | reverse complement strand
TTCATAGCACTCGCACCATTGTACGATTGCACTCAAACGTTCATTTGCTTGCACTCAAACGAACATACGTTAGCACTCAAACAACGCTAATAAAGTAGCTTTCAAATGCTCAACACTTACGTTACGTTCGATAACATCATAGTTTTTAATTACAAAAACAAACTATGTTTACCCACACAAAACCTCGTAGAACCATAAATACAACAACCAATTAAAAACTAACCTACAAACAATGAAGCAAAAACTAAGTATGCTTATGGCATTGCTCTGTCTCGCGATGGTTTCGTGGGCTGGGACAGTGACCATTCCGACGGCGTTGGGACAGTATATCACAACGTCCGAGAGTGCTACTACTGGCAACATCAACAACAATGACAACGGTAATCTCGGTGGTATCTACAATGGGTCGTCTGCTACGTTCACACTGAACAACACCGTGGTTCAGAATATGGTGTTCACATTCAAGATGGGACGCAACGCCGACGGCGGCAATCCACAGGCAAGGGTAACACTGAGCAGCGGTAGCACAACAGTATTCACCACAACACAGGATTTCAAGAATACAGGCAGCTGGACACCATCTGACCTCAAGGTGTTTGATATAGCAAATGTTCCTGCCGGCACACTGACGCTGAAGTTTGAGTTCTCAACAGGCAGTGGTTACGTGGGCAACCTCGGCAGCATCGCTTTTTATAGTGCAGATGGTTTCTATAGCCAGTACGATCAGCTTCCTGGCACAATAGACCTTACCAAGGGTGTATACTCAACAGCACGTGTTCAGGGTGAAGGCAACGTAGGCTACGTGAACAACGGAGCAAGCGCTACATACACTGTCTATAACACCGTAGGTGGAAATTCCACCCTCAATATGGGACTCGTAAAATATGGCGAAGGCACACTGACAGCTGTTGTCACAGACGTCAATACAGGTAATGTAGAGATAACCAAGCCTATAACCATCACCTCTGATGTATGCAAGGGATATGACACACCTACAGCCTTCGAGTTGGGATACCTCACTGCAGGTCTGAAGACTATCAAGCTCACTGCCGCTACAACATCATCTTATCTCTGTAATTATAAAAATGTAAGCATTGACATAGAGGGCGCAGAACCTCCAACACCCGTGCTTGATCCTGAGTCGATAGAACTCATTTACGATGCTGCTTACACAGGTTCAACAGTTACAGTGGCAGAGAGCCTTACCAAGCAGGGCAACTTCAATGGTCATAACAGCTTCAAGTTCAGCTACAATGGCAGTGCTACATTCTCTGCTCCTGGCAAGGTTATCACAGGCATCAAGATAACCAGTTACAACTATCCTGCAGACAAGGAAGCAGCATATACCGTAGCAAGCACAAAGGACGGTTCTACAGCAAAGGTAATCACTCCAGAGAAGAACACTGTGACAAGCAACAGTGCAGCCGCTCCGGAGGAGGTTCTCTTCATCATCAACGAGGCAGAGGCCAACGAGTCATTCAAGCTCCAAATGGCAGGCTGGTTTGATGCATTCTCTTACTTTACTATATATTATAAGGATGGTCCTGTCGTAGAGCAGGAAATTCTTACAATGTCTATTGACGGTCTCAGCCTCAATGCCACACAGATTGCAGCACTCAATGCCGAGAAGTCTATCGACCTTGCAGTGACAACAGCGGCTAACGATGTCATTGCATCTCTCTCTGACGGTTCTGCTGCTACGATCACTGGCAAGGGTACGAACCAGATTAAAATAAACGGCAAGTGGACACTGAACCTCTCAAAGCATGTTTACAGCGCTGCCACGGGCGACAAGCAGAGCACTATCATCCCTGCACAGCCTTACTACTCTACACCATCTACCGACGGTGTGTTCTCCGTAAACATCGGTGGTGACAGCCGCTTCAAGATGTCTGCCGGCACATACACCATCACTGCTCCTTCAAACGTAATCATCAAGCAGGTTACATTCAACAACATATACGAGAACTATGACGGCGACGCTAACAGCACCATCGCTGTTACCGCAACCTCTGGTACCGTAAACGCACCGTTCTTCAATGTCCTTGACCGCACAGGCCGCGTGCTGAAGTTCACCGTTGACGGTGCAGAGCCAGGCGCATCAGTATCGTTCACCATCGGTGGCTCCAAGCAGAAGGCTATGGGCAACCTTATCATTGACTATGCAGAGGCTGCATCAACAACAGCTCCTGTGGTTAAATCGACAAGCGTTACAGACGCTACTCACAAGAACCATGCTGCCGTAACCATCACCTTCGATCACTCTGTAGCAGAGGCAACAGCCAAAGTGGGCGGAACAAACTGCCGCATTCAGGGTCTCGGCACTCCTACTCTGAAGATCGGTGCATGGAACCTTCCTTGGAATGCCACCTCCACCGTCACACTTCCTGCAGGCAGCGTAAAGGATGCTTTGGGCAACGCAACGACAGAGGACATCACGGTTGACATCACGGTAGGTTCGCAGGAGGATTATACCATTACTGAATTCGACTACACAGTGAGCAACATCACTGAATTCAAGGCTGCACTCGACGCTACCAAGAACAACGGCGATGCACGCAAGACCATCTTCCTGAAGAATGGCACATACAATGCCAACGAGCTCGCTGCAAGCTCTTCAGAGAATGACATCAAGGCTTGTCAGCTCAGCGTGGGCAAGAACATAAGCCTCATCGGCGAGAGCGTAGAAGGCGTTACCATCATCTACTACCCATTTGCAGAGGGCATGGGCGAGCGCACCATCACACTCAACGACGGCGACTATGCTCAGGACATCACCTTCCGCACTGGCATCGAGGTGGGCAAAGGCCGCGGCGTAGCACTTTACACACAGGGTAAGCACATCATTCTGAACAACTGCCGTGCCCTAGGTGGTCAGGACACATACCTCACCGGTGGCTCTTGCTACTGGAAGGGTGGCGTAATCGAAGGCACCACCGACTTCATCTTCGGCAGCGGCGACTGCCTCTTCGACGGTACCGTCATCTCTACTCTCGGTGGCCCTATCACAGCAGCCAACCATTCTGCAACGACTGAGTGGGGCTATGTATTCAAAGGCTGTACTATCAAGGCTGGTAAGGCTGGCATTGCAGACAAGGGTTATGAACTCGGTCGTCCATGGCAGGGCGAGCCACGCGTAGCATTCATCGACACAGACATGAAGATTGTGCCTACAGATGGTGCTTGGGGCACAATGGGCAAGAAACCGACCCATTACTATGAATACAACTCAATGAAGAACGGAGTAGCCGTTGATCTCAGCAACCGCTTCTGTCCTGACTCTGAGAATCAGACAACAAAGGGAACTGACTACATCCTTACTGCTGCTCAGGCTGCAGAATACACGATGGAGTACATCTTCGGCGAAGTTGACGGTTGGTATCCTGCAGAGGAGATTCCTGTAATAAAGTCATTTACACTCACTATACCAGCCTGCGGATGGACTTCAATGGCAGTAAACTTCAATGCTCAGGTTCCAGAAAATGTTACTGCTTACTATGCATCGGCTAAGAACATCATAAACGGTACAGGCACGATCACACTTTCTCCTATCGAAGCAGGCAATGTTATCCCTGCCGGTGAGGGTGTTGTTATCAAGGGTTCTGGCGATGTTACATTTAGCGAAAGTACAGTTACTCCTATAGAGATAGATAACATCTTCTCTGGCACTGCCACAGGTGCTGCTACTGTCGAGGCAAGCTCTGCATGGGTACTTAATACTTCAATGAGCACAACAGAGAATCCTCATTTCTCTCTCTTCACTGGCACAACAATCCCTACGAACAAGGCATACATTGCTGCTGAGACTGTAGCTGGTGCCAAGAGCATCATATTCTCATTCGGCACACCTACAGGCATTAGCAATGTCAAGAGCGACATCAACTCTGGTGCAGCATATAATCTTGCAGGTCAGCGTGTAACTCCAAAGACTAAGGGCATTGTTATCATCAATGGCAAAAAGGTTAACAACAAGTAGTCAAAAGGGAATAAACATGAAACGTACATATATTTGCCCAACGGCAAAGACTATTAACCTTTCAAATGCATCTATCATGGCTGGTTCTGGCAACGTGGAAGCTACTGCCGGCGGCACAACGGATGAGGTTGGCGCAAAGGATTCTAACATCTGGCATTGGATGGACAACGAATAACCCAACAAAAACATAAACATAAAGCCCCCTCCTGCTTCCCTACAAATGAAAAGGGAAAGCCGGAGGGGGCTTTTTCTTGCTTAAAGGTAGTACAGTACCCCCTAAAATAACAGTGTAACTTTGTTACTTTCTAAATGAAAAATCATGCATTTGCCAACTGTAGAAAATACAAATCTCCATATTGTTCTCAAAACGAAACGAAGGTTGCACTTTATTTTTATTGATTGATATTTCCATTTTTTTATATCTCCCTATTATTCAATCGCGAATCTTCTAAATCAGTCCTCCTAAATCCAGCTTATATATCTTAGGCTCCTCGTCCTTCAATTTCTCAATGAACATCAGCATGTAGATAGGTGCATACGTAATATTACCGCGAGTGCTCACATTGTCATTGCATAGCACTATCGCCTTACGAATACCATATTCAGAATTTGACATCACGTTGTTCAATGCAACATGACGTGCGTAGTCCTTGCCAGACTTTACTTCCAGCGGAATGATCTCAGTATCCTTCTCCAGTAGGAAATCTAGTTCACCTTGTTTCTTGTTTTGGAAATAAAACAGGTTCCATCCATGTGCATGAAGTTCCTGAGCCGTAAGATTCTCATAGATAGCACCATAATTAATGTTCGTCTCACCTTGCAGAATCCTCAGCTGAATGCCATCTGCATACTGACATGCCAACAAACCTACATCATTTTGGAACAGTTTGAACAGGTTGCTCGCCTTACTCAAAACCAGCGGTACTTTAGGTTCCTCTGCACAATGTGTTGGCAAAGCCATATCCGCATCCCTCAGCCAAGTGAA
>JAZUKC010000054.1:0-3463 GCA_045643065.1 Prevotella sp. | reverse complement strand
AAATCGCCTATGACGTGCTTCTGCGTGCGGAGGAAATCAAGGAGAATGAAAAAAAGATATTCTCCTGGGTGCGGGAAGGCCAGACCATACAGGAAATCAAGGACAAAGGCGGCTACTTCTGATGCACAATCTCATTGGTTGTCGAACACCAGAATGGGGACATACATATCTTGCTGAAGCCTTCGGCAAGATATATGCTTTACGCAGTCTCCCTGGTGGATCATCGCTCTGTTTATTTGATGCAGAGACGCTTGCCCCTATCGGAGAGTATCCCTCTCCCGGAAAACATTCTTGTCATATCACCTTGCTGCAAAAACAAGCTGTGGTATGCGACTACACTAGCGGCACTCTCTCCCTCTTCGATCTCGATACAGAGGGAATCCCCAAAGGAGAGCCGCATATCATATACTTTGAAGGGCATGGCCCTCATCTGGAACGACAGAAGACGCCCCACATTCATACATCCATGCTTGCACATGATGGTGCAACGCTTTATGTGGTAGATCTTGGCACAGACGGCATTTACCGCTTTCCGGTTGTTGAGGGACGTGTTGCCAGTGATTGTCGAGTGCGCATGACCTTGCCTTCCGGATGTGGCCCGCGCATGTGTGTTGAGTCTCTTGATGGAAGGTATCTATACATTGTCACGGAGTTGAGCGACGAAGTCCTGGTTATTAACACAAAAGGGGAAAAAGAACCGATCATTCAACGTATACCTATTGCCAAAGCACATCCGCAGGGCGGGGGACATATCGCCCTAAGTCCTGACGGACGTACTTTGTATGTGTCGTTGCGTGTGAGTGGCACAGTAGGCGAAAACGGATGCCACATGTCGGATGGTGTGGCTGTTTACCGCGTGAATAGCAATGCTATGCTAACACCGCTTTCCTATATTCACGTAGGAGCCCATCCGCGTTTTTTTACCCTCAGCAATGATGGCTGTCTGCTCTGCGTAACTTGTCGTGATGACAACACCCTCCGTTTGTATGCCATTGATCCATCATCAGGACTCCCAGGTAGTCAGATTGATTGCCGAACCTTTACCTCCCCCGTCTGTGTCCTCTGGCGAGGCTATGCCTTCGATTTCGTCCAGATCACAACGTAAACGAGTTGGCTCACTAAGACTTCAAGGTACAGACTTCTTTTAGACTTCAGATAATAGCTATATTCGCTTGAAAGTCCCCCCCAAAAAAACGAGGATTACTGCTGCATGGCATTCATCTGTAGTCTGAAGTCTTTTCTCTGTTCTCTGAAAACCGATTGCTGCCTCATGTTTTTTTAGACTTCAGACTTAGGGTGTCCAATTTGTTGTACTCATTTTTACGCAGAAAGTATGTTTCTGCGTTTGACCATAGGGTTTGATTTTAGGCTACACATCTTCCAGTGTTTTACATCAAGCATTGTCGTTCTTTCCATAGCTATATTGATATCAAATCTTTTAATGCTGTCTATGTTATGAAACCTTGACTTGAGAGGAACAAACAGTATTGACTCTGTAAAACCGTTAGTTCTGTTCATCGGCATCCTATCCTTAAATAATCCAAAGTCAGACTCTATTATGTCCGAAGAGATGTTGTGCACAGGATGTTTGGTTGTCAACAACTTGCCTTCTGTGTCAAAATACTCGTTCATGCAGTCTTTCAAACACCTCATTCTCTCGTTGCCATCCAGAAGCCTCTTCCTCATAACGTCCTTGCATTTGTCTATGGTCTTCAGGGAGAATCCTTCCTGCTTGCAGATTTCCATTATGTCAGCGTATGTCGATAGCACTTCGTCCAACTCCTCCACAAGTCCTGCGTTCCTGCAGACAAACGAGAAGTAATACTTTTCATCTTTTGTCATTCTATGATAGTTAAGCAGTATCTTCTTTGCCCAGTCAATGATTGGATACATGTTCATGAAGCGAGCCATGCTTCTTTGCTTTGGGGGCATGAGATAGGCAAACCTGGTCAAGGCCAGATGCTTGGTATTTCCAACAAGATTCTTAAAGTTGACAAAATCATCGTCTTTCTCATAAACCCACTTCAGATACATGGCAAATGTATGGCTAATATCCTTGTGGTGTGGCAGTTCCAAAAGTTCCATTGCCTTCTTCAGGTTCTTTCCATTATCAGTAATGCAGTACTCTGGCTCGTGCTTCTGCTCTGAGGCAATCTCATTGCAGAAATCCCTGACCTTCTCTGCAGGCCAGTTGTTGGAGATAGCCATTCCGACAACCTCCTCATCTGCATGTGTAAGGGCTTTCCCCGTATGATCTGCCGGCACTTTCAAAGCCAGTAACAGTTGCTGGTCATTAACGGATATGCTTGCGTCCAATATGAGTGCATATGCTTGTGTTATGTCTATATTCTTGTGCTTCATAGTGTCAATACCCATCTTTGCAAGCCATGTTCTTATTGTGGTGTGGCAGGGAGCACCGCCCAGTAGTCCGTTAAACATAAACGCAACAACCTCTACAGTCTTTGCAGCCTGCCTCGGGCTGGCTCCAACATAGATGCACAGTAACAGCGACATCTGAATTAGGAATCCTGAATAGGTGTACCGTTTAATAGCATCGAGAGTAACAGTCGTTGTTCTTTGGTTAATACTATGGTCTTGGCGTCTTTTTTTTTACGTTCCTTACTGAGCTCTCTCCTGGCTTTCCTGGCTTCGGCCTTAGCTTCTTTTGTCTGTTTCCTGGCTTCTGCCAACTGCTCCTCCAACCTCGCAATCTTTATGTCCTTTTTCATGATTAACCATTTGATTATTAGACCATAAAGATACAATAAATTTGTGAGATATGCAAGTTTTTTGTGAATTATTTTCGACTTATTTCGTTGATTCTTAAAGTATTAAATTCTGATTATGTAGAGAGTGTTAGTACAACAAATTGGACACCCTAATTTGGAAATAAAGTAAAACGAAATAAATACTGTAAAGAAATGAAATACTTACTTGTAGTGGCTCATCCTGACGATGAGGTTTTGGGAGCTGGTGTGGAAATGGTGTAAAGAAGGTAACACGGTGGATGTTGCCATCATGTGTACGGAGGCGAAGGCTCGTGCGTTCCGTCCAGATGATAAGGAGCTGGAGGATGATACGCACAATGCCATCAAGAGCCTTGGGGTGAATAACATCTATGAGGCGTCTTTCCCTAATATTGAGATGAACACGGTACCTCACCTGAAACTGGTGCAGTTCATCGAGAGTGCGATCAAGGAGAGTGAGCCGGATGTGGTGATTACGCATCATCCTGCCGACACGAACAATGACCATCTGCAGACTTCGATGGCGTGCCAGGAGGCTGTGCGTCTGTTCCAGCGTAGGCCGGAGGTGGCTCGTGTAAAGGAGTTCTGGTATATGGAGGTGCCTTCTTGCACGGAGTGGAAGATTAACAATGCTATGGCTTCGTTCAATCCGAATTGCTTCGTTGAGGTGGGCCGTGAAGGCGTTGAGGCGAAGATTGCGGCTCTTGAGATGTACC
>JAZUKC010000053.1:0-12513 GCA_045643065.1 Prevotella sp. | reverse complement strand
AGCGTTTACCTGGAATTTACTAATTGGAATGTCTTTTGATTTACCCATATGTTATTACTTTTATTGTAGCTACATAAAGATAAACGAAAAAAAATCTATTTTAGTATTTAAACGCCAAAATTTTTCTACCACTCATGGGTGTCAACCCTTGGTTGGTTATTTTTAACATAACTACTGGCGGAAATGTTACGGCGTTTCCATCTTTTTTGTAACTTTGCAATCCATTTTTCCCAACTATACGGAGGGATGATGAAAAACAATCTTTAAGGCTTTGTTTTAATCGTAAAACAATTATTTTTGACCTCAAAGTAACAAAGTAACAAAGTAACACTTTTATTTTAGGGGTATTTGTACAAATCCAAACAGTAATGCGTAAGCATAATGTTTTATACAAATAACAACACTAAGTCTGGTAAGGGGCAAAATAATATCGCGACATTTCAAAAAAAACATTAAACGCTTATGAAAATCAATATTTTTTTTGTAACTTTGCAGATTGAAAAGTGAAAGTAATACGAAATAATAATATCTATAAAACTCAACAATGAAAAAACAACTCAAGAAAGTCCTCATGCTTGGTTCCGGTGCGCTGAAAATCGGACAGGCAGGCGAGTTCGACTATTCTGGCAGTCAGGCTCTTAAAGCTCTGCGCGAGGAAGGCATCAAGTCTGTACTCATCAACCCTAACGTAGCAACTATCCAGACATCAGAGGGTATTGCTGACAAGGTATATTTCCAGCCAGTGACAACACACTTCGTTACCGAGGTAATCAAGAAGGAACGCCCAGACGGCATCATGCTGGCATGGGGTGGACAGACTGGTCTGAACGTAGGTACAGAACTCTACAACACAGGTGTACTGAAGGAGTATGGCGTAGAGGTGCTTGGCACAAGCGTTGAGGCAATCATGAACACAGAGGACCGTGACCTCTTCGTTCAGGAACTGAACAAGGTTGACCTGAAGGTTCCTGTATCTCAGGCATGCGAGACAATGGACGAGGCTATTGCTGCTGCACGCAAGATTGGCTACCCTATCATGATCCGCTCTGCATACGCTCTCGGTGGTCTTGGTTCTGGCGTTTGTCCTGACGAGAAGACTTTCATTGAGATTGCTGAATCTGCATTCACTTTCGCCCCACAGGTTCTCGTTGAGGAATCGCTGAAGGGTTGGAAGGAGATTGAGTTTGAGTGCATCCGCGACGCTAACGACCACTGCTTCACCGTGGCATCAATGGAGAACTTCGACCCACTGGGCATCCACACTGGCGAATCAATCGTTGTGGCTCCTACATGTTCTCTTTCTGACGAGCAGGTAAAGATGCTGCAGGATATTACCATCAAGTGTGTTCGCCATCTGCAGATTGTGGGCGAGTGTAACATTCAGTTTGCATTCAACGCAGAGACAAACGACTACCGTATCATCGAGATCAACGCACGTCTCTCTCGTTCGTCTGCCCTCGCATCAAAGGCTACAGGTTATCCTCTCGCTTTCGTTGCAGCAAAGATCGCTCTCGGCTACACTCTCGACCAGATTGGCGAGATGGGCACACCAAACTCAGCATACAAGGCTCCTGAACTTGACTATATGATTTGTAAGATTCCTCGTTGGGACCTTACCAAGTTTGCTGGCGTAAGCCATAAGCTGGGTTCTTCGATGAAGTCTGTGGGTGAGATCATGTCTATCGGTCGCTCATTTGAGGAGATGTTGCAGAAGGGCCTGCGTATGATTGGTCAGGGCATGCACGGCTTCGTCGGTAACGACCATACTAAGTTTGACAACCTCGACGAGGAACTCGCTAACCCAACAGACCTCCGCATCTTCGCTATAGCTCAGGCTCTTGAGGATGGCTACACCGTTGAGCGTATCGAGGAACTGACAAAGATTGATCCTTGGTTCATCGTTCGTATGAAGAACATCGTCGATTGGAAACACAAGCTTGAGACATACAACTCGCTGGAGGAGATTCCTGCAGAGGAACTGCGTGAGGCTAAGATTCTCGGTTTCTCTGACTTCCAGATTGCACGCTTCGTACTGAAGCCAACTGCTACCAACATGGAGAAGGAAAATCTGGCTGTACGTGCTTACCGTAAGAAGTTGGGCATCTTGCCTGCTATCAAGCGCATCGAGACCGTTGCTTCTGAGCATCCAGAACTTACAAACTATCTCTACGCTACATACGCTGTCGAGGATCATGACATCAACTACTACAAGAACGAGAAATCGGTAATCGTCCTTGGTTCAGGCGCTTACCGCATCGGTTCATCTGTAGAGTTTGACTGGTGTTCTGTGAATGC
Organism: Prevotella sp.; assembly: GCA_045643065.1. Taxonomy (GTDB): domain Bacteria; phylum Bacteroidota; class Bacteroidia; order Bacteroidales; family Bacteroidaceae; genus Prevotella. The sequence continues at coordinate 10,218 of JAZUKC010000053.1, read as the reverse complement.
TGTCAACACAGCGCGCAAGTTGGGTTACAAGTCAATCATGATCAACTACAACCCTGAGACTGTATCTACTGACTACGACATGTGCGACCGTCTGTACTTCGATGAGCTCTCATTCGAGCGTGTACTCGACATCATCGACCTTGAGTCGCCTCGTGGTGTCATTGTCTCTGTAGGTGGTCAGATTCCTAACAACCTGGCTATGAAGCTTCATCGCCAGTCGGTGCCAATTCTCGGTACAAGCCCTGTCTCAATCGACCGTGCAGAGAACCGCGGTAAGTTCTCTGCTATGCTCGACCAGCTGGGCATCGACCAGCCAAAGTGGAGCGCATTGACCAGCATGGACGATGTTAAGCAGTTCATCGATGAGGTTGGCTATCCTGTACTCGTTCGTCCTTCTTACGTTCTCTCTGGTGCTGCCATGAACGTATGCTACAGCGATGAAGAGCTTGAACGCTTCCTTGCAGCAGCAAGCGAGGTCAGCAAGGAGTATCCTGTCGTTATCTCACAGTTCATGACTGAAACAAACGAGATTGAGTTTGACGGTGTGGCACAGAATGGTGAAGTTGTAGAGTATGGTACCTCTGAGCACGTAGAGTATGCAGGTGTTCACTCTGGCGACGCTACGATGACATTCCCTGCTCAGCAGATTACATTCGCTCAGGCTCGTCAGATTAAGAAGATCTCTCGCGCTATTGCTAAGGAACTGAACATCTCTGGTCCTTTCAATATTCAATATCTGGCTAAGGGCAGCGACATCAAGGTTATCGAGTGTAACCTCCGTGCTTCTCGTTCGTTCCCATTCGTTTCAAAGGTTCTGAAGCGTAACTTCATTGAGACAGCAACAAAGATCATGCTCGACGCTCCATACCAAAAGCCTGACAAGTCGGCATTCGACATCGATCGTATGGGTGTGAAGGCATCACAGTTCTCGTTCGCACGTCTGCAGAACGCTGACCCTGTCCTCGGCGTTGACATGAGTTCAACAGGTGAGGTTGGCTGTATCGGTGATACATTCGAGGAGGCACTGCTCAACTCTATGATTGCTACTGGCTATAAGATTCCTTCTAAGGATAAGGCTATCATGCTCTCAAGCGGTGGTACAAAGGAGAAGGCTTCTCTGCTCGATGCTGCTGCAGCTCTCGTGAAGAACGGATACACCATCTGCGCTACTGAGGGTACAGCTAAGTATCTGAACGAGAATGGCATCAAGGCTAACGCCGTAGGATGGCCTGATGACACAAACAAGGATCTGCCTAACGTTATGGAGATGATTGCCGACCATAAGTTTGACCTCATCGTCAACATTCCTAAGAATCACTCTAACCGCGAACTTACAAACGGTTACAAGATTCGTCGTGGTGCTATCGACCATAACACTCCACTCATCACCAACGCTCGTCTTGCTTCGGCATTCATAGAGGCATTCTGTCAGAAGTCTCAGGATGATCTGCAGATTAAGAGTTGGCAGGAGTACGAATAGAAGCCCCACCCCTGCCCTCCCGAGGGAGGGCGCATAATAGGCATTATAAATGGACAATGTAGAACATTTTATTGAACGTGGCGTGGCATTCTTCAAGCAGGGTTACAACTGCTCGCAGAGTGTCGCGCTCGCTTTTGCAGAGTATTATAATGTACCCGAGGAACTGATGGCTCGAATGTCAGCATCCTTTGGTGGTGGCATCGGACGTATGCGAGAGACGTGTGGTGCTTGCTGTGGTATGTTTATGCTGGCAGGTCTTGAGATTTCGAAGGATCAGTCGTTCCCTAATCATGACCTGAAGCTCCAGAACTATAAGTTGGTACAACAACTTGCTGCTGATTTCAAAGAGCAGACGGGAAGCATCATCTGCCGCGAACTGCTAACCAAAGTTGGCGTGGCTGCAAATAATGACTTCACTCCAGAGGTGCGTACCGATGAGTATTATAAGAAGCGCCCATGCATCCGCATGGTTGAGACGGCAATAAGAGTATATTATAATAAGGTTAAGAATGAATGAAACAAATAAAAGTACCTTCCCTCAACGGGAGGGTCAGGGTAAGTCTTCGGTGATTATCGTAAGCGGTGGCATGGATAGTATCACCCTACTCTATGACCGCAAGGACGAGATTGCACTGGGCATCTCTTTTGACTATGGCAGTAAGCATAACGCCAAGGAGATACCATTGGCAAAGATGCATTGTGAGCGTCTGGGCATAAAGCACATCACTATTGAACTGGGCTTTATGCAGAAGTATTTTGAGAGTTCGTTGCTACAGGGAGGCGAGGAAATTCCTGAAGGTCATTACGCTGACGAGAACATGAAATCAACCGTAGTTCCTTTCCGCAATGGCATCATGCTGTCTATTGCTGCTGGCATAGCTGAGAGCAACGGTTTGAAGAAGGTTCTCATAGCAAACCACGGTGGCGATCACGCAATCTACCCTGACTGCCGTCCTGAGTTCATCAGTGCCATGTCGGCAGCGACTAAGGCTGGCACATACGTTGATGTGGAGGTTGTCGGTCCATACACAAGCATTACCAAGAGCGACATTGCCCGCCGTGGCAAGGAACTCGGCATAGACTATATAGAGACATGGAGCTGTTACAAGGGTGGTGAACATCATTGTGGAAAATGTGGCACTTGCGTTGAGCGAAAGGAAGCTTTGGCAGATGCCGGCATAGAGGATAAAACTATCTATATGTAATACATGAAACGATTCGTCACCATATTGTCAGTACTATCTACTGTCCTCTGCGTCCATGCTCAAGAAGACAAAAAGAACTATCTCAAGCAGGATAGCGTTAGCTTGCAGGTAAAACCTGAAGTACAGAAGATGGAGATGAAACAAAAGATAGAACCAGTTGCTGACTTTCAGGTAGATCTGCCGAATGCAGAACAACCAAGCATCAACCCTCAGGCCATAAGCACAACCCCTGTATTTTTTAATCCTTATCTGCTAAATTGGAAGGGAGGAGGCATCTCGGGGTACAATGGTTTTGCAACATCGCCCTTCATGTACGTATATAACGCAGGAGGAATCATAGGACATCAGTTTGGCAATTTCGCAGTTACCGGCAATCTTTCGCTTAGCAAGGCTATGCTCAACGGAGTTGGTGCAGTAAATGGCATTGGGGGCAATGCAAGTCTTACATACATTGCTAACAGGAACTTATCCGTAACAGCGATTGGTGGTGTTTCTCAATATGGATATTTCTCTCCACTGCCTTCTGCTACAACGGCATATTACGGCGGATACTTTACGCTGAAGACAAACAATGAGAAATGGGGTATTGATCTTGGAGCAAGAGAGGTGTACAATGGGATGACTGGTCATTGGGAAATGGTGCCGATAGTGATGCCCTACTTCAATCTTGCCGGCAACAAGATTGGCTTTGATTTCGGAGGACTGCTAAGAGAGGCGTTGTTTGATGTTAAACGTGATGCGGTAATAAAACAGTCGGAGCAAAACGGCAGAGGACCCGCAATCATTCCCCCACCTATTGACATGAAACCACGTATGAAACCAACCGAGATGCCGAAAAGCATGGGTGACCCTGCCTTGAAATAATATTCATACCCGATGATGCTATATTACAAACTATTGGTGTCCGTTAAACGTATATAACCATCGAATTATCAAACTACTGTAATTTGTAAGCCCCAAAGCGGACACCAATAATTACAAACAAAAGAGTGAAGAATTGCATTCTTATGCAACCTTCACTCTTTTATATTTACTCAAAAAAATCTCAACAATTATTCAGCCTTCTTTGCTGCAGCCTTCTTTGCAGGAGCTTTCTTTGCAGCTGGCTTCTTAGCGGCTGGTTTTTCAGCAGGTTCAGCCTTAGCAGCCTTCTTTGCAGGAGCCTTCTTTGCTGTTTTTTCTGCAGCCTCTGGGAATGCCTTTGCAAGCTTAGCCTGGAGGCGCTCAATCTCCTTCTGCTGCTTCTCAATCTCAGTATTCTGATTGCGCATTGTAGTGAGCATATTCTCAAGCTGCTCATTGTCAATGCCACCATAGAGAGCCTGAACACGGCTGATGAAGTCGCCGAGGATGTTCATGTAGTTGGTGAAAGCATCAAATGGACCGTCGTAGATACCACGATCGATGTTTGCATTCGATGGCTTTGTGGTCATGAAACGGAAGTTGTTTGAAGCCTGGAGGTAATCCCAGTCCTGAAGCAGACGTGGATCCTGAGCGATGAGCAGACGGTCGGCTACGCTATACAGCTTATGGAATGCCTCCTGCTGCATCTGGTTACCAAGCCATACAGAGCAGTCACGCTCCTCGTCAACCCATGAGAGAGTATCAGGCACGTCGATAGCACCTACCGATGCATACTTCTCAAATATTTCAGATGGTGTACCCCATTCAATGTCATTACCTTCAGCACATGCTGGCAGAGCCTTCAGGAAATCAAGGATGTTGCTTGAGAGTGGCTGTGCGATGCCAAGAGCAGAGAGTTCCATGAAGATGTTGACAACCTGCTCCTCCTTTGGACAAGACTTGATGTCATTGATATACTTGTCAGCCATCAATGGATAACCTGACCATGAAGAGTTGTTGAAGCGGAGAGAGATATCGTCAGAGAGACCTACATTGCGGAGCAGCAACTTGAGGTTTGGAGCCATGTTACAGTTGTAAACATAGTTAGGCGACTTCCAACCCAGCACGTGCTTTGCACCTTCGGTCAACATACCCTTGTAACCCATTGATGCTACGAGGGCACCAATCTCATCAGTATAGATGAGTGAAGAGTTGCGGACAACCTGTGGACGCTTACCAAATACTTCCTCAATCTTATTTGACATCTTCTCAATGTCGCGAGTGAAGCTCTCTGTGTTAGCGAGACCAGCAAGACCGTGTGAATAAGGTTCAGTGAGGAACTCTACTCGACCAGTAGCATTCAGTTTCTGAAGTTTCTCGATGATCTGTGGTGCGTGAAGCTCAAGCTGCTCCATACCAACGCCAGAGATAGAGAATGCAACCTTGAAACCAGGATACTTGTCCATCATCTCCTGAAGTGCGTCGAGTGCAGGCACGTAAGAGTTCTCTACGATATAGTTAATGCTACGCTCGTTCTCGTAGTCGTCATAGTAGTAGTGGTCCGTACCGATGTCAAAGAAACGGTAGCGCTTGAGATGTGTTATCTGATGTATCTCAAAATATAAACAAATTGTTTTCATTGTTTCGTGTCTTTAATTATCAATTAATGTTTTACGATTATCAATTAGGAATGTAATTACGCAGATATTCATCATTGTCGAACCATCCCTTTGCCAGAAGTTGGTCGTAGCACTGGCGTATGCGAAGTCCAACCTTTTCCCATGTGATACCTGCAACCTCCTTTATACCTTCTTCCGCAACGTAGTTGTGGAATCCCTCATTGGTACAGAGCGAGTAGATTGCGTCTGCCATAGCCTGAATGTCCCAATAGTCCACCTTAAGTACGTTGGTAAGAATCTCACCACAGCCTGACTGCTTGGATATAATTGAAGGACAACCACATTGCATAGCCTCAAGAGGAGCGATACCGAATGGTTCGGATACAGATGGCATGACAAAGACATCTGAGTTCTTATAACACTCGTAAACCTGCTTACCACGCTGGAAACCAGGGAAGTGGCACTTATCAGCAATACCGTAAGCTGCTGCAAGTTCAATCATGGCGTTCATCATATCGCCTGAGCCTGCGAAGCAGAATCGGACATTCTTTGTACGCTCAAGTACGAGTTTGGCAGCCTCAATGAAATACTCTGGACCTTTCTGCATAGTGATACGTCCGAGGTATGTAACCACCTTCTCGTTTGGAATCTTCTTTGGTACGATGTCAAGATATTCCTGTGAGAGTGGGTAAACTGCATTGTGCATAGCGACACACTTACGTGGATCCTGATGATACTCGCGGATAACAGTCTGACGTGTAAGTTCTGACACACACATGATGCAGTCAGCATGATCCATACCGTTCTTCTCAATAGAGTAAACAGTAGGGTTCACCTTACCACGCGAACGGTCGAAGTCTGTAGCATGAACATGGATGCAAAGTGGTTTGCCACTCACCATCTTAGCGTGAACGCCAGCAGGGAATGTAAGCCAGTCATGAGCATGAATCATGTCAAACTCCAGCGTACGTGCAACAACACCAGCTACGATTGAATAGTTATTGATATCCTCATTCAGGTTGCTTCCGTATCCAGGATTGAAATGCAGAGCGCCCAATTCGTTCACTGGCATATAATTGAAATCTGCATAGATATGGTCACGGAACTGATAGTATTGTTCAGGTGTAAGGTTCTGCAGCTTTCCTTTCAAATCATCGTAGCTGTAGTCGCGGTATGCAATAGGCACCTCGTTCATAGCCACGTAATTCATGTGCTTCTCTTCGTCGCCGAAAGGATGAGGCAGGCAGAAAGTTGTTTCTACATCACCTTGTGCAGCCAAGCCTTTAGTAATACCGTAACTGGCAACGGCCAAGCCACCGTAAATATGGGGAGCCATTTCCCAACCAAATTGAAGTACTTTCATAGTTTATGGTCCTCCTTATTATTAATAGGTATATGATTCAAGTAATTTAGACATACGAAGCAAAGCAGCTACGTTCATCGCAAATGCCGAACCGCCACGACCGTGGAATGGTGGGTTGCCATCAAAGAGTTCAGGCATTGTGCCAATAGCATGATAGAACATCTCGTCTTCAAATCCGACCATCTGACGATGAACGAACGAGAGACGTGAACGCTTGTATATCTTAAGCATTGCCTCCATGTAGAAACAGCCAAGCCAAGGCCATGCGGTACCCTGATGGTAAGCATAGTCACGCTGATTCTGTGTGCCGACATAAAGAGGATTATACGCACCACTCTTTGGAGAGAGCGAACGAAGTCCCTTTGGTGTGAGCAACTCGCGCGTACAATAATCTATTACGCTCTTCTGCTGTGCTGTCTCAAGAGGAGAATAAGGAAGTGCAACGGCGATAATCATGTTAGGACGAACCTCCACGTTTGCAACTCCGTTGTCAACATAGTCCCAAAGGTATCCATAGTCATTGACGAACTTCTTCTGGAATGCTGTCTTTACCTTCTCTGCAAGCGCCTCAAGATGCTCCTGAGAATTCTTATCCTTCAGCTGCTCTGCCATCGATGCCACAAACTTAATGGCATTGTACCAGAGTGCATTAATCTCAACAACATAACCTGAACGTGGAATTACTGGCTTTCCATAAACAGATGAGTTCATCCATGTCATAGAACGTTCTGAGCCGTTTACCGTAAGCAGACAGTCTTCGTCAACGAAGATGTTTGGATGCTTACCAGCCTCGATTGAACGGGTAATATTCTCAAGCAGTGGACCATATTTCTCAAAACACTTCTCAGTACCAACGCTTTGTGCGTACTGCTGTATAGCCCATACAGCCCATAGTGGCACGTCAGGCTGCTCAATCTCAGCGATGTCATACTGCAGAGGCTTACCAATAAGGAAGTCATTGAGTGCCTTACCGGCTGTCTTCATGATAAGTTCAAACTTCTCAACCTCTCTTATTGCAAGAGTAAGTCCAGGAAGAGAGATAAACATATCACGAGCACGGCACTTGAACCAAGGGAAACCTGCTATGATGTAATCACCTGAGTCCTTATGAATAAAGAACTGATGAGCAGAACCATAAAGAGAATGATAGAAATTATCACGTGGAGGACGAACAGAAACCTCCTCGTCGAACTGCTTCTTGAGAGTAGAAGTCTTTATCTTTGAAGTCGATGCAGCGAAAACAACGCTCTCACCCTTCTTCAATGACATCTCAAAATAACCAGGAACATAAAGATCTTCCTGGAATGCGTATCCACGCTCCAGTTCCTTAGGATATTCTATGCCACGATACCAATCAGGTTTGAATACAAACTCATTCTTCTTTGAGAGTTGCATGCAAAGCTCTGGATATCCCTCATACATAGACGTCTTAATACCGTTCTCGATGGTTTGGTATTCACGAGATGCCACACCATTCTCATGCGAGAGGTCATTTACGTTACGGAAGGCAAGGAATGGACGGAGACGTATCGTTGTCTGCGAAGGTCCATCTACCAAAGTGTAGCGTATAAGAATTCGATCTTCATAATGCTGGAATATCAGTTCCTTCTTCAGTTTTACACCTCCCACACGATAGAGGGTTGCAGGAACTACATCACTATCAAACTCGGTGATATACTTATGGCCATTTGGCGAATAAGTATTACCCTGATACTTGTGGATGCCCAGATTGAACTCCACACCATGCTGCACAACGCTACAGTCGAGCGACGAAAGCAGCACATGGTTATCATCATCGAGTTCAGGAACAGGAATCACGAGCAAGCCGTGGTACTTGCGCGTGTTACAATCTACGAGTGTCGTGCAAGTGTAAGCGCCGGAACGGTTCGTACGAAGCAGTTCCTTACCCATCACAGCTTGCAGGTTAGTCATCGTAGCCTTTTCAAACTTCAGATAACTCATAGTTATTTTTTAAGGTTTTAATTATATATTTTTTATTTACAATCCTAAAATCAGGAAAAACTTTTCTAAGATTATGAATGGGGTGTCTTGATTTAGGTTAAAGCAAAGTCATAGTTAGAATGCAGTACAAAGGTACAAAAAATTTGTTTTATAAACAAGATTTGCAACTATTTTTTGCAAAAAAAGTACTAAAACTCATATTATTTGCAACATTTATGCTCATTTTCTTATAAATAGGTGTTAAATACCAGCAATCTGACGGATGCGTGCTACCTTCTCATCCATAGGCAGCAGGACATCTATCCAGCTGATATTTACGCCTCGGCGCTCCATACCTCTGAACCATGTCATCTGTCGCTTTGCAAACTGATGAATAGCTATCTCAAGATGTTTCAGCATATCGTCATAGGAGCGTCTGCCAATGACATATTCTGTAACATACTTATATTCCAATCCATAATATATAAGATCATCAGGCGAGACTCCAGAATCTATAATTCTCTTTATCTCATCTGCCATACCTTCGTCAACACGAGCTTTCAGGCGGGCAGAAATCTTTGCACGTCGCTCGTCACGTGGTATATCCACACCGAACACCATTGTCTCAATAAGTGGGAAATCACGATCTTCAGTCTTATGGGTAAGATTATATTGTTCTATTTCTATGGCACGTATAGCACGCTGCGGCGAATCTACGTCGGTCTTGTTATGCATGTCCGAATTATTCTGTTCCTTCAGTTGCATGAGTATTTCGGTCAGTTCTGCCATTGTCTTATGTGACAGTTCTTCACGCAACTCTTCATTCTTCGGAACAGGAGAAAGATGATACTCACGTATGACTGACTCAACGTACAGCCCTGAACCACCACAGAGAATTGGTATGACTCCTCTTTCCTGGCAGTCCTGATAGGCTTCCAGAAAATCCTGCTGATACTCAAAGATGTTATATTTCTCTCCCGGATTGCATATATCAATCAGATGGTAAGGCACCTCAATACGTTCACCGCTTTTGGTAGTTACGGTATAATCACAGAGATCCTTCCCTGTTCCAATATCCATGCCTCTATACACCTGGCGCGAATCGCCACTGATTATTTCAGCAGCCTTGCCTTGTTGTATCAAGTCAGCAGCAAGATGCGCAGCAAGCGTTGTCTTGCCTGACGCAGTTGGTCCTATTATGGTTATCATCTTGTTCATAGTTCTGCAAAAGTAGCACTTTTATCTGAGATAACCAAATATGTATAGGTTATTTAACGAAAAAAAGTCACCCAGCAATAATACTGAGTGACTTATATTGTTCAGATTGTGTGCCACAAGAAATGTGGAGCACAGTCTGATTGAGTTTCTTAGATCTCTGAGAAGTACTTGATTGTACGAACCATCTGAGAAGTGTATGAGTTCTCGTTGTCATACCAAGAAACAACCTGTACCTGATATGTATCGTCGTCAATCTTAGAAACCATTGTCTGAGTTGCGTCGAAGAGAGAACCGTACTTCATACCGATGATGTCAGAAGAAACGATCTGATCCTCTGTGTAACCGAATGACTCAGTACCAGCAGCCTTCATAGCAGCGTTGATACCCTCTACAGTAACGTCCTTGCCCTTAACAACAGCAACGAGGATAGTTGTTGAACCTGTTGGAGTTGGGATACGCTGTGTAGAACCGATAAGCTTTCTATTCAACTCAGGGATTACAAGACCGATTGCCTTTGCAGCACCTGTTGAGTTAGGAACGATGTTCTGT
>JAZUKC010000052.1:0-72186 GCA_045643065.1 Prevotella sp. | reverse complement strand
AGGCCTACAGAGACATATTTTCGACTAAATTCAAATTTCAAAGAACGATTTTGATTTTGGTCTGCTCCCGAGCTAAGGCGAAAGTTTCGCATGTGCGCGGAAGAATGACTCGAAATTTAGAGGGTTTTTCAGTGCCCTCATCAAGATATCGGTCTCCAGCCGAACGACAAGTTGCCACTAAATTGACGCAGAACCCTTTTTATATAAAAAAATTGCTATTAATGCATTATTCTCCTCCCCTCGGGGAGGTGGGAGGGGACTACTTTTTTCTATGCATAAGAGAGGGGCGGACAACGAAAGGTATTGAATCACCGACCGAAAGGCTGCTTTTCACAAGGTAAAAAGCATTGAATCGGAGGCCAAAAGGCTACCTTTTACAAGGCAAGAGATAACCTCTTGACATGTAAGAGGTTACCTCTTGGAAAACAACAGTCCTTTTTTTTAAGAAAAATCATTGGTATTTTCGCGTTTTTTTTGTACCTTTGCAAAAATAAATAATGATTACTCTGAAGAGAACAATATGCAATACGAATCAACATTCAACGCAATAGATAACATCCTGCGCAACGAGGCAGGATGCAGCAACGAACTTGACTACATCGAGCAGACATCTTGGCTGCTGTTCTTGAAATATCTGGACGATCTGGAAACAGAACTGGAGATAAAGGCAGAACTGGAGGACAAGAAATACACTCGCATCGTGACTGGCTTCCATCGTTGGTCGGCATGGGCAGCACCAAAGACAGCCACTGGCGAGCTGGACGTGGTGAACGCCATGACGGGTCCTGACCTTGCCGAGTTTGTCAACCTCAAACTGTTCCCTGCCCTCGCCAAGTTCAAGGATACGGCTTCGGATACCCGCTCGCTGGAGTACAAGATAGGCGAGATATTCTCCGAACTCCGTAACAAGATACAGTCGGGCTACAACCTGCGCGACATCATCAACAAGATTGACACGCTCCACTTTCAGAGCGCCGACGACAAGCACGAGATGACCGTGCTCTACGAGTCGAAGATTCAGCGCATGGGCAACGCTGGCCGTAACGGTGGTGAATACTACACACCGCGTCCGCTCATCCGTAGCATCGTGCGCATGGTTGACCCGAAGATTGGCGAAACCGTCTATGACCCTGCGTGCGGTTCGGCAGGCTTCCTCTGCGAGGCGTTCAACTACATGCAGGAGAAGATTCAGAGCACCGCAGACAGCGACAAGCTCCAGCGCTCCACATTCTACGGCAAGGAGAAGAAGCCACTGCCATACATCATAGCCACGATGAACATGATATTCCACGGCGTGGCTGCTCCGAACATCGTGCGTGGCAACACGCTGACCGAGAACATGAGTCAGGTGCAGGAGAAGGACCGCCATAACGTCATCCTTGCCAATCCTCCGTTTGGCGGTAGCGAGCGCGATGAGGTGCAGCAGAACTTCGACATCCGCACCTCCGAGACAGCGTATATGTTCATGCAGCACTTCGTGAAGATGCTTCGTGTGGGCGGTCGTGCCGGCATAGTCATCAAGAACACGTTCCTCTCTAACGGCGACGCTGCCAACCTCCGCAAGATGCTCATCGAGCAATGTAACCTACACACCATCCTCGACCTCCCATCGGGAGTGTTCACAGGTGCTGGTGTGAAGACCGTCGTGCTCTTCTTCGACAAGGGCACGAAGACGGACAAGATTCTGTACTACCAGATAGACAAGCACTTCACCAAGACTCAGCCGCTGACGGAGAAGGATATGGCAGACTTTGAAGAGAAGTTCCGCTCGCGCACAGAGAGCGAGAACTCATGGCTCCTCGATGTCGCTACCCTCGGTGAGGATTGCGACCTCTCGGTGAAGAACCTTAACAAGGTGGAAGAGGTGGACGAGCGTACACCGCGTGAGATATTCATGTCCCTTGCAGACCTCAACCGCTCCAGCCGTCGAATACTCCAGGAACTGGAGGAGTGTCTTAACCTTGGCATCACGGAGGATGCTGAAAAGATGATGGAGGAGATGGGATGAAAGAAGGGTGGAAATATGTCAAATTGGGAGATGCGATTGATAACCTTAGGACAGGTCTTAATCCTCGAACTCATTTCAAACTAAATACGCCGGATGCAAACGGATATTATATAACAGTAAGAGAATTAAAAGGATGGAAGTTTAAAGCTGACGAAAAAACTGATCGCATCAATGAAGCGGCTATTAAAAGAATAAACGAACGGTCAAAGCTAAAAGTAGGAGATGTCCTATATTCAGGCACAGGTACTATAGGAAATACTGCAATTGTAAACGAAGAACCTACTTGGTGGGGGATAAAGGAAGGAGTCTATGCGATAACACCGAAACGAGAACTTTATTCAAACTATCTTATATATGTACTCTTAGCATTAAAAGATATTATTATGAGTAAAGCATCTGGAACAACTGTAAAAAGTATTCCGATGAGGGAGTTGATACAAATACAAATTCCTCTCCCCCCTCTCTCCGAGCAAGAATCCATCGTAACGTACCTTGACACATCTTTTGCAAAGATAGATGCAATAAAGGCAAATGCAGAAAAGGAGTTGGAAGAAGCAAAGAAACTCTTCGCTGCCACGTTAAATGAGGCCATGACTCCGAAAGAGGGTTGGGTGGAAAAGACGTTTGGAGATGTGTGTTCCTATAATAAGAACAATGGGTTGCATAAAGGAACTAAATATGTTGGTTTGGAGCATATTGAACAAAACACAGGAAGGTTGTTAGGTATAATAAACTCAGACTCTGTATTAAGTAACACTTTTGCTTTTAGCACAGGAGATGTACTGTATGGCAGATTAAGACCATATCTCAAGAAGGTTATTGTGGCAGATTTTGAAGGATGCTGTTCTACTGAAATATTTCCTATTCAATCAGAACTGATAATCCCTCACTTTCTTAAATTTTGGTTTCTTACTGATGAAATAACAAATAAAATAAATGTGACCGCCGCAGGTTGTAGGATGCCAAGAGGAAATATGAATGAAGTATTGAAATTCAGCATTTCATTTCCTTCTCGAACCGACCAACAAACCATCGTCACCCACCTCGACACTCTATCGGAAAAAGTCCGTCAGTTGCAATCGAACTACGAAAAGATTTCGTCAGAGTGTGACGCATTGAAACAAGCAATATTAAGAGATACGTTTGAATAAAACAAACCGAGGAGTTCCCTTCCTACCACCGTTAAAAAAACTAGACCCCGTAACTTGACCGAGGTCAGAGGTTACAGGGAATCAACGGTGCAAAGGTGCGAATTTTTCTGTTAATGGCAAACTTTTACAGATAAAATTTATGAAAAGGTTATGAATTATACTACACATAGATATAATAAAAGGAGCACAATCCCGATTTTAATTATGGCGAATTCGACATAATTAAATCAACTTAGTGGTGACACCAACTACTGCGAGTCATTTGCAGAAACACCAGCAAGACTGACTAAAAGGTATGGCACAGGATGGGGTGTAGGGAAACAGAAACATTGTGTACGCATGCGTACCTTTTTTCGGATGCAGCAAGGTAACACGGAACACATTAAGTATTTCATGCTTGACGATGATAGCGATATACGTGTGGCACAATACTACACCCAATTACCTCCTAAAGAAGTACTTGCAGATTGTCTGCAACGTGCAATAGCAATTGCACGGGAAAATCAATTAGAAAACAAACTGAACAACCAATGAACGAAAGTCAGACACGTTTAGACAAGATAAATCCGCACCTTGTACACTCGCATGATGTGCAACTTGACGCAGACTATATACAATGGCTTGTGGAACTCAAGTCGCGTTATCGTTCAGCTCATATTAAGGCAGCTGTTCGTGTCAACGCAGAAAAGCTTCTATTCAACTGGCAACTAGGACGAGATCTTGTCATCAAAAAGGCAGAAGATCGTTGGGGAGATGGAATAGTAGAACAAGTGGCACTCGACCTTCAAGCAGAATTTCCTGATGATAAGGGGTTCTCTGCTCGAAACCTGTGGGATATGAAAAAATGGTATGTTTATTATTCTACAGAAGAGGCAACTGAAAAACTGCGACAACTTGTCGCAGAATTTCCACTTGGAATGAATGAAGAGGAAAAACTGCGACAAGCTGTCGCAGAATTTCCCGCTCCGTTTGCCTTAATGCCGTGGGGACATCATATTCTTATTATGCGTCACGCAGAAACGATAGATGAAGCATTGTTCTATATTCGCATGACCATAAAAGAAGGTTGGAGCCGTCAGACACTAACTAATTGTCTAAATGCTAACACCTATAAAAATCAAGGGCATGCTCTCACAAACTTTTCACAACAACTACCTGAGATTCAGAGCCAACTGGCTCAGGAAATTGTCAAGGAGAACTATGATCTCTCATTCATATCACTTCGTCAAGACTTTGAGGAAAAGGAATTAGAAGATGCACTTGAACAGAATATTACGCAGTTTCTTCTGGAACTTGGCAATGGCTTTGCCTTCATAGGCAGGCAGAGGGAGATTCTCATATCGGGAGTGACAAGACGTATTGACCTGCTCTTTTATCATATTCGTCTCCGTTGCTATATAGTAGTCGAACTCAAAGTAAGACCTTTCGAACCAGAGTTTGCCAGCAAACTTAATTTCTATGTCAATGCCGTTAATCGATTCGTCAAAACTCCAGAAGACAATCCTACCATTGGACTCCTTATCTGCACAGGATTTGACAAGACTGAGGTGGCTCTTTCTTTTGAAGGAATACAGACACCTTTAGGGGTTGCTACTTACAACGGAATCAAGGTATCAGATATTCTCCCTTCTGAAGAGCACCTTCGCCAGCGTATTCATCAGTTAGAACAAGAACTTCATCTCTCTCGCAAACTTATCCACAAACTCACAGAAGAAGACAAAAAATAAATCATATCAACCAATGAACGAAAGTCAGACACGCATAGACAAGATAGACCCTAAGCTGTTTGCTGTGGGATGGCGGCAGGTGCCTGAAAGCAGGATCCTGACGGAGCAGTCGGCATACGAGATTGCTCCGGGACGTGTGCAAAAGCTGCAGGCAGGGCGCAAGGCAAAGAAGGCTGACTATGTGCTGGAGTATAGAGGTAGGAAGTTAGCCGTCATCGAGGCGAAGAGCGACGAGCTGGACGTCAGCGAGGGCGTGGCACAGGCGAAGCAGTACGCCCAGATGCTACAGATACGCTACACCTACGCTACGAACGGCGACAAGATATACTTCATAGACATGGGCGTGCAGGACGTGAAAGGCAACTACATCGTCCCAAGCACAGAATATCTTGTTGATAAGTTCCCTTCGCCTCAGGAGCTGTGGCTGATGACCTACCCCGAAAAGGACGAATGGAGAGATAAGTTCAACCTCCAGCCGTTCAACCGCGATGGAGGACGCACACCACGCTACTATCAGGAGAACGCCATCAACAACGTGCTCAATGCTGTGGCAAAGAAGCAGAAGCGCATACTGCTGACAATGGCAACAGGTACGGGTAAGACATACACGGCATTCCAGATTTGCTGGAAACTATTCAAGACTAAGTGGAACAAGAACGGGACAGATAAAGAACCTAAGATTCTGTTCATCACCGACCGCAACACCCTGGCAGACCAAGCACGCAATGACTTCGACAACTTCGACCAAAATGCTATGGTGCGTGTCAACCCGAAGCTGCTGAAGGATAAGAAGCACGATGGCAAGGTGCCTATGGGCAGAAGCATATACTTCACCATCTTCCAGACGTTCATGACGAGAGACAAGGATGGCATGGCATACTACATGCAGTACCCGAAGAACTTCTTCGACTTCATCATCATAGACGAATGCCACCGTGGCGGTGCCAACGACGAGAGCGAGTGGCGAGAACTGATGGAATACTTTAACTCTGCCTATCAGCTGGGTCTCACCGCTACGCCACGCCGACAGGAGAATGCCAACACATACAACTACTTTGGCGATCCTGTGTATACCTACTCCCTGAAGCAGGGCATAGACGATGGTTTCCTCGTGCCGTTCCGTGTTAAGATAGCATCAAGCAACATCGACGACTACAAATATCGTGAGGGCGACACATACGAGGGCGAGCTGGATGAGGAGAAGACCTACAACGAGGACGACTTCTACAACGGCAAGATAGAGATACGCCAGCGTGACGAGCACCGTGTGAAGGAACTGCTGGCGCAGATTGGCGTGGAGGAGAAGACGCTGGTGTTCTGCGCCACACAGAAGCACGCTGCCATCATCCGCGACATGATAAACCAGCACAAGCGCAGTCCGCACCCCGACTACTGCAAGCGAGTGACGGCAGACGACATGGCTGACGGTGAGATGTGGCTGAAACGATTCCAGAACAACGACAACCTGATACCTACGGTGCTGACATCATCGCAGAAACTATCTACCGGTGTTGATGCCCGCAACGTGAGGAACATAGTGCTGCTGCGACCTATCAACTCGATGATAGAGTTCAAGCAGATCATCGGTCGTGGCACACGACTGTTTGACGGCAAGTATCACTTCACCATCTACGACTTCGTAGGTGCGCACAAGAAATTCAAAGACCCTGACTGGGATGGCGACCCTATCTGCGACAAGTGCGGCAACTGGCCTTGCACCTGCAAGAAAGGTGGCGGCAACGGTGGCGGCGGTGGCAGACCTCCTCAGCCATGTCCTGTGTGTGGCAACCTGCCATGCACGTGTGAAGGTGGCGGTGGCAGACCGAAGAAGACGGTGAGCGTGAAGCTGTCAACAGGCAGGGAACTGTTGCTGAACACGAAGTGGCAGGAGAAGGTGATGTATGGCGACAAACTGATCACGATAGACGAACTGATAAAGATTCTCTTCGGGCGTATGCCTACGTTCTTCACCAGCGAAGAGAACCTACGCGAGATATGGGCTAAGCCAAGGACGCGTCAGGCTCTGCTGGACCTGCTGGAGCGTGAGGGCTTTGAGGAAACGAAGCTGGAGATGATGCGTAAGGTGCTTGGCATGGAGGATGCCGACATGCTGGACGTACTGAGCTACATAGCCTACAACACTCCGAAGACGGAACGTGCCAAGCGCGTGGCGTTGGTAAAGGAGGACTGGCTGAAGGTTTATACCGAAGAGCAGCAGTCGTTCCTGACTATGATTCTCAGCTACTACGAGCGCAACGGCTACAAGGAACTTGCAACAAGCAATCTGCCTACGTTTATCGACATTAAGTATAAATCGACAATGGACGCTATCCGAATGCTTGGCATGAGCGTGGCGCAGTTGAAGGAAATGTATGAGGACATGCAGGCACAACTGTATAATAGTAATATATACAAACATAACATCAGCGCATACGTCATGCCAGAGGACATTGGCTATGCGATGGTTGCAGAAACGATTAAGGGGTGACGTACTGTCACCCCTTAATCGTTTTCTTCTTTCCTACGATGTATATACCTGGCGCAATCCTGCCATTTACCTTTACGCCGTTGAGCATGTAGGTGCTACGGGAGACTTGCGTCTCTATGTCTGGCGAAAGAATGCAGGCGAGGTCGTCTTTTACAGTGAGCTTGGCAACATAATCGGGCAAGGTTATCGTCTGATCGTCGGGGGTGGAGATGACGATATCGGTCAGGCGTATCTGGTATTCGCCGGACGCAAGGTCTGAGATAGCCTTGACATCGAACGTAGCGATGTCTCCATCGAGCTCGAGATATGGTAAGACTGAAGCAGAATAGCCAAGGAACGAGAGTGTGCCGTCGGACTGCAGCACACAATGCAGCGTATGGCGCTTGTAGTTTGTGCGACTGCCATGGTCAAAGACACATTCCCCCATCTCGTCCATCATGACAGAGATGCCTTCAGGCAACGTGACGTTGCACTGAAAACCGCAGACAGGCATCTCGCTCTGAAGATTTATGGCAAGAGTAACCGTTTTGCCTGCCACAACCTCAGAGTCACCTATGTACAGTCTGTTCTCTGCCGCCATCGGCATGGCCAACAACAGCAAAGCAGAAACCAATAATGTCTTTATTTCACGTAGAAGAGTCATTCTTTTTAATTCATAATGCATAATTCATAATGCATAATTCATAATTCATAACTCACAATTCATAACTCATAACTATCTATTCTGCCTTTGGATAGTAAGCAGCACGGAATTTGAAGCGGTGCGACTTTAGATGTGCCTTGCTGACCTCAGAGCCACACCATGTGTCAAGAGCATCATTGAGAGTTGTGACAAACGACTGGAGCTGCATACGCTCAGTAGTCATACCAGTAGAGCCATCAGATGCTGCGCCTGACGATTTGTCACTATCATAGTAGCAGCCAACTACTTCGCCACTTCCAGAAGCAACGACACCAGCCTTGGACTTTATGCCTGAATAGCAAGCAACGACGTTACCACTATTTGTTCCACAGATGCCAGCGTTTGCCTCTGTTGCGTTATCAGGACCGATAGTTCCACAAGCCACGATTTTACCGCTGTTTGTACCACATAGTCCATCGTAGGAAGAGAAACTGTTGGTGGTATTGATATTTGCGATGCAAGCGCAGATAGTTCCAGCATTATTAGCAGCAAGCATACCTCCGGAGATTACTCCAAGTACATTCTCAAGAGTCAAGCCACAGACCTTACCCTTCGCACCGATATTAGCAAACAACGGTGCGCCCTTCAAGTAACGAACGTAACGTGAGGTGCCGATGAAAGTACCATTGAAAGCATGACCAGCATCGCCAACACCTATCCAGTTAGTTGTCGCCCAAGAGGTAGAAGCTGCATCAGAAGGTTCTGTTTCGCCCTGAAGGACAAGCGACGCATCGAGCTTAATATACTGACCATCGAAACTGCGACCACTCTTTACCTCATAGGCAAACGAAAGGAACTGCAAGGCAGTCTTTATCGTGAATGGTTTTGCCTCCGAGCCATCGTTATTGTAGATATCAACGATTTTGTCTTCATTATTCCTATACAGCCATGTGGCATCTTCGATGGTAGCCTTTGCGTCGCCAGCGATAGTTACGGCACTACGATCTGTAGTAGCGAGATAAGTAGAATACTTAGCCAGAGATGTCTGGTTAGGAGTCTCTTCGTTCTCCCAGTCTATGTATTCTGCACCAATGGTGATGCCTTCGTTCTGGTGGTTAAGAGAGATACGGATGGTTGTTGTCTTACCAGGTTCGAAGTACACACCACCACCAAGTGTTGCATGGTAGGTCTTTTCAATCGTTGTCGCAGGGTTAAGCGCATCAGGGTATTTAACCTTGAAACTGAACTTCACCTGCTCTTGCCTTCCTGGCACAATGAGCGAACGGAACGTGAAGGTCTTATTACGATTGATGCCTGTACCGTCCTCATCACGAAGCCATGTCTTGAGAGTCACGTTAGTAGGTTCGCTTTCGCTTTCCGTTGGTGCAAGCATCTGCACGCCCCAACCTGGGTGGTTAATGCCATTAACACCATCAATAGGCATCTGTGCCCACTTATATTTCCATGGTTGTTCCTCAATCAGAAGGTCAAAAACCTTCGTTTTTACGTCCTCCGACTTATCGTCTGGCGCAAAGTTCATGATGTTTACCACAACCCTTGCACTTGCCAAAGCATGCTTATAATGAAGCGTTGCCACAGAGCCACCAGGGTCTGCCTGCTTCTCCGTGTCGTAAGTAAGGAGAAGGTCTTCTGCTGCTATCTTTGTACTGTCAGAGAAATCTACGACGTTATTGGTATCATAGCTGAACTGGCCAAAGTAATTATTCGTGTCCTCACCTACACCTGTACCAAGACGCCATTTGTCAGTCTTCAGCACACCACTTTCATCATACCAAGCCTGAGGACAGCTAAAGCCAATGAACGTATGATGGTTAGAGTTATCTGTCCAGTATATTCGGTCAGGATCAGATGAAGTACGGTTCCATGCACCATCATCATTGCTTTCAAAACCGAGATTGTTGTAACTGTACGAATCCATAGAGACCTCTGTACGACAGAACTTGGTCAGAGTCATTTTGTCTGCTCCAATGAAGAACTGACGACCGATATAACCTGCGGTGCCTTGCTTCTTTTGTTTATCATCGTCAGCACGGCTCTGGGGCATCTCGCCTATAACGGTTCTGACCCCAGTCAGCTCTATAGCATTACTACTTACAGTAGTGCCATCGTCTTCTGTACACGAAAACATGAGCACGCAGGCAAGGATTGGTAATATATAATATTTCATCTCGCTATCGCTCGAAGTTAAAGAGTTAAAAAGTTATGGAGTTAAAGGGTTATTTCGCTTCGCTTGGTGGTGTTGGCAAGAGCATCTGCTGAGTGTATCTTACGCTTGGCACGAAGGTTCTGTCTTGTGGCAAGGTAAGTGGTGCGCTCCATCGTTTTGTACCTTGACGCAACCAAAGGGTTGGAGTTACATTTTCAGGTACGGTGTATGGTGGCACTATCAGGTAATATTTGCCTTCGCTACCCTTGTATGCCGTATATGTTGCAGTCTGAGGTAATGCTGTAAACGGTACCTGCTCAACCTTCTGCTGTGCCTCATTGATGCGTGATATGCCAAGGACTGTGCCATTCTTTTCTTTAGTGCAAGCGGTACGCTGCCAATCACCGAATGTAGGACGATAGCCGCTCTTGATAGCTCCTGCATAATAGTTGCCAACGATGATTTCCTGCTGGTCTATGTCTGGCATATTCTCAAGCGTAACGACTATCTCATCATTAGCTTCTGCCATATCCAATTCTGACGCAAAGGCAGAGATATCAATGCAGAGTGCAGACATCTTATGCTCAAAGCTAAGGCGTATGTTCTGCGTGCCTGTCTGCATGAACTGCTGTGCCCAGAGCACATCGCTCGACTTATAGTCCGCCAACTTACGTTGGTCTGCCTTGAAAACATTATAGAACCAAGTGTATGTTACTGCTTTTCCATCTTTATTAGGTATCTGTGCCTGTACCTCTTCTGTCCATGTGCTGGCAGTGAAGACATACGGCGTGTTCTGCGAAAGAGTCCAAATGCTGGATGATGTGGTGTAAATATAATCGCCGTTGAGGTCGAACTTGAAATCACCAGCGTTCTTGGAAGATGGCACATTTGCCCATGAAGCACCGACGCCTGGAGTATTGAGATTGTTTCCTGTCCAACGAAGAATCCAGAAATTGTCGTGCGTATTGCCATCTGTATATTCGCCCCACTCTGTAGAAGGAGAGAAGGGAGCCACGATGCGTATCTTTATCAAATCGTTTTTTTCAAACTGATTGCCAGCGAAGTTTGCACGCGACTGTGGCGCACCATTCTCTGTAAACGGCACGATGTCTGCCTGCAGACTTCGCGAAGCATCAAAGGTGAACGGCACTTTGTCTGCCTGTTCTGCCTCCTGGTCTTGTGAGCAAGAACCAAGAGTAAGAAACGCTACGGCAGCAGCAAGATATGTATGTTTTATCTTTATCATAGAAACAAGTAATTACTCCCCCTCGGGGGATTGAAGGGGGCTGGTCTTTTAGTTATACTTATTCGTCACATCCTCCCACTGACCTGCAGCAGGAACAGCAGGGACAAGTGCTGGATAGCGATGGACGTAACCTGTAGTATTATTCTCGTAATGCATGTCGCACTTATTCAAGGCAGACGCATTGTCATTGTATCTCTTTATGGCATAATTCATCGCCCTCCATGGAGCGACGCCATATAGTGCAGCACGCTGACTATCATCCTTAAGAGTTTTCCAGTCAGTCTTCACGTCAACAAGATTATCATTCTTGGCACACAGGATGTTCGTACTCACACCACGGATATACTGACGACGGTTGTACTTGGCAGCCTCACCCGTCATTCCTGTTACAGCGACAGCCGAAGGCGAGAGAGTCTTGTCGAAATAGTTGCAGGCGAAGTTGCTCCAGTAGATGTCCACCAGATCAGTAAACTCACCTTGCGACTTGACAAAGCTATCAGGGAATCCGCTGTGGACTGCACATAGAGCGCCAGCAGTTATACCCTCGGCAGCCTGCATACAGCCGTACATGTAAAAGTAGTCACCATCTGCCACGAGAGGTTTTGTCGTATCGCCAATGTGCGAACACCCGACGAAGTAGCATGTGCCAATAGCACGTTCTGCCAGAGCGCCAGTAGTTGAAGGTGCATTGACACTGCAACCAAGGATACGCTCCGTATCGCATGTACCGCAGATGCTGACAGGATGAGTAGAGACGATGCGGAGATTCTTTATCACACCATCCTTGGCGTAGCCGAAGAGTTGATTGCGACAACCGTTCTTCCTTACATACAGATTACTCAATATATGCCCCTGTCCATCGAAATTACCAGCGAATGCTGTAGCCTCGCTCTTTCCTATGCTTTCAAGAGCCCAGTCGCTGAGGTCAAGGTCCTTGTCAAGATAGACTGTGAAACGACGCTGCACGTCTGTATCAAAGAAACTGTATGGTGCATCGAGCACATCAAGTTCTGCATATGCATCACGGTCGGCATCTGAAGGGTAATATCTGTTGTATATGATATAGCCTTCTGCTTCAGCCTCTTCCTGTGTCACCCAGTTATAGTGTGTACCAGCATCGTCCTTCAAAGGTTCACCCTTGTACCATCTGATTGTTACCTCGCTTGTTTTGGAGTCAACTGTACGATACTTATGAATCTGACCATCATGCTTAAAGTTACCGTTGACGATATCAATGAGTTCCTGGAATTCCTGTTCGTTGGTGATATGGAACACAGGATTATAGTTCCTGTCTGTACCGTCCTGTACACGACTAATGCCTTCGTTGATGCCCTTATGCCACCATCCGAACTGTGCCTTGACAGGTGCTACCTGCATCTTATCTACAGATTGAGCAGCTGCAAGGTCCTGATCCACCCATGAGAAGTTATCTGCTGCTGTTACTGTAAAGCCATGATACAGATAACCCACATAGAAATGATAACTATTGCCAGCCTTGAGCGTAAGACCATCAGCGAATGGGTGCTCGGAGCTGACAGTATTGCCTTTATTATCACGTCCCATAACATCACTAAGTACGAAGATGTGATAGTCGCTCTCTGCCTGTCCTTTAAGCACATCACCTTGATTGACATCCCTGAGATATACACGGAAACGAGTATATGGTGGAAGAGTGATGTTCTCACCAGCATTCTCACTACTCATATCGTATGGTATGCTAACCATATAGTTGTTGCTACCATAGTAGGCAATGAACTCTGGACGTCGAACTGTCGTTGCTATGTCCGATGCACTGAGTTCACCATGCTGATATGTACGTGTGTATGGCACTTTCTCTCTTTTATCCTTTTCATGTGCTTCATTTGAGCATGCAAGGAGAGAGAAGTCGTCCATATCAACACCAGCAGGGAAACACATCTTTTCATAAATTC
The DNA here is from genome assembly GCA_045643065.1 of Prevotella sp. Taxonomy (GTDB): domain Bacteria; phylum Bacteroidota; class Bacteroidia; order Bacteroidales; family Bacteroidaceae; genus Prevotella. The sequence goes on along the minus strand of JAZUKC010000052.1, from coordinate 58,846 downwards.
GCTTGACTTCGGCAGCACGTTGCTTTGCAACTTCCTCATTTGGAGCCTTGTCAGCTGCATCATCAGCATCAGTATCAGCATTGTCCTCACGCATATAGTCCTGCCAATCTGTGCTTATCTGAATGCGGAAGTCATCGCTGTTGACAAACGAGTTACCGCCGTATGGCGTGAAGCAGATACGACAACCAAGGTGACGCATGTTCATAGGGATGTTCTCCGTAGGACCAGACACAGTCACCCAGTCGCAGACAGAATAGTCAGGATAGTTGACTGTATAACTATCACCATCAAGACTATTGCAGAGCGAGTTGAGCACCCAGCAGCGGAAACGTACTGTAGTACCGTTCTCCCATGTGATGGAGTCGGAAGAGGTGATTGCCTTGGGAGACTCATACACAAACGTGCCATCCTTCATCTTGAACTTCTTATCTTCGTATGGTTTCCAACTTGACTTGTCGAAGATGCCTGTCTCACCATAATACTGAGTTGTATATTTGTATATGGTGCCAGGAAGCACTGTTTCACCATCACCGTATGTCCACCCACCATTACCATCAGCATACTGGCGATAGATATACATCATATCGCCACGGTTGAATCCACCATTATAAACGGCAGAAGGTTCACCAACACGCGAGTTGATGTTGAAATCGCTGATATATGGTTGAAAGTTCACCGCCTTACCTATCAGACTACGCTGCTCTGGCGTCATGTTACCCCAGTCGTCCTCGCTCGTACATGAAGCAAGGGCAAATGCCAAGGGCAGTATGAATGATAATATGTGATATAGCTTATTCATCTTAGTATGCTGGTATTTCAGGATTATTACTAATAGATGTACCGTTCTCAGAACAATTGTATATGTAACCAGTCACAGCATCGTTAGGCAAAGTTACACCGAAGAAACTGCCACCGCTGAGCTTAGTGTTAAGAATCTCGGCACGATATCCCTTGAAAGGCACCCAATAGTTCTTCTCCCAATGCACATTTGCTTCCCAAAGCGTATGGTCAAGAGTCTTGTCAGCCTCCTGAGGTGTATCATACATAGCATTCAGTCCAGCAAAGAGGCTTGTAGGATTCTTGCGATAGAGTGCAGTAGGACGAATGAAGAGTTTATAAGCATCTCCATCCTTGTAGTAATAATCTACACCATCGTGCATTATCTCATAAAGGCTCTTTCCCGTAACCTTTTCCATCATGTCAGGACCTACAGGAATCTCGCCAGCCTTGCGAGACTTTGCCTGAGCTACTTCGTTAGGGATGTAGAGGTCTGGGAGATGGAACTCATCGCTCTCACTCTTTGTATTGTAGAGATGCTCTTCATTATAAAGTGTTGACTCTGCCCAACCGTCAGATGAACCTGTGAACGTGATAGTATATCCACGTCCATCGAGATGACCGGTGAACACAAAGTTCTGTGGCAGTTGTGAAGCATCAATAGTGATATTCTTATCAAGCACAAAATAGTCGCCATGATTTGCACCACCCTTATATGCCTGAGCAAAATGCTCTATCCAAGCCTTGTCGGAAACATACTGACCGAGGTCGTTCGTTTCTCCGTATTGGTTACCATCGGTGATATTGTCTGTCCTTGAGCTGTTGCGGTATGCTCTCTGCCAACTGCTGCCAGCCATTGAGAGGTTGTGTCCGAGGTCGTTGTTAGGTCCATAGTAGCCATCATTGCCCATAACCTGTTCCCACTTCTCAGATGTAGAAGCATCATAATCCACACCTTCACGATCGATGGTGAGATATACCACGGTCTGCCAGTTGGCATTGAGGTCGAACTCAAAACGCTTTGAGTATGTAAGTCCCGACTCAAGAGTCATCTCAAAATCGATGGCGTTTGCCTCCGCACGAAGAGCATTAATTGTCGTTTCGTTCTTTGACTTGTCCGCTTTGTAATATCCCGCCTCATCGTACATTACTGAGTCATTGGCTGTGTATGTAGGACGAACGATGACATCATACACAGGAACACGCACATACTTGCTCTGTGTATATCCACTTCCTGAAGGATTTGCAAGATAGGCGTTATGCGCTTCAAGCCACTTCTTCTCACGTGGATGGAACTTCTCGTCAGTAGCCTTCTTGGTGTAAACAATGAAACTTTGCTTCGCGTCGTCATCGTCAGCAGCAAGAGTCTTGCCGTCGGATTTGACACACTGGCTTGTCTCTCCCATGAAGTGTGGGATGACCTTACGTGTTATACCGCCATCGTTGGTCCATATTGGTGTAAGCTTGGCTGCCCCAGTTGTAGTAGCAGGCACTTCTCTTACATAATCAAGCACCTTTACGCTATTGAAACGCAGTTCGGTCGTTTTAGGATCATCCTTTGTTGCTACCGTACCATCGCTGTTGATAGTACAGTTATATCCTTTAATCTTAGTATTGAGCAATGGGTCGATAAGCACATATACGATTACACGACTTAGACGATGCTTGAAAGGAAGCAGCACCTGGTCGATGGTAGCAGAATGAGTCCATGAAGGAGGCATACCAATATAGTGTGACAGCAAGGTATAGTTGCCATTCTCGCTATCGTCAGACTGGTCGCGAGTGATGTTCTGGGCAGTAATCGTGCTTCCTTCAACGCTACGAATACCTGCAGGCACATGCAATCCTTCGAAGTAGTGCGGACCGTTGCTGTACCAATGTGCCTTTTCTTCTGTACCTTTATAATTGAAAGAATATATACCGCGTTTTGATTCTGGATTCTTAGTGCCCAACCATTTAAGTATAGCGACACGCTCATTACCGACAACATGGTTATTGTCAGCATCCATATTCGAATATGTAATGTCAAGACCATTCTTCAACGCACTCTGGAGCCATTCGACATCTTCTGCCTGTTCTCTATGCTTGTCATCAGAATCCTCGCCAGCACGAGAGGCAACGATGGCATCTGTGCCAATGGTACCAACAAGTCCATTGGTTTCAACCCCACCGACATTTATGTAGTCAGAATTGCCTATCATGCTGACAGGACTCAACTCGTCAGAGCAAGCCACAATGCCAGCAGCAATGATAGCGAAACCTAATATGTTATACAGTTTTATCTTCATACTCAAAATAAAATCTATTTCCACCATTCGAATTCCTCAACAGGAGACACACTATTTTTCTTGCCGAGAATCTTAGCGAAATTTGTGCCAAGTTCATCTCCCGAAGGATTACCTGACTGCCACCAGTTACCCTGGCAGCCTTCGCGCATACCGTTGGTATTCTTGTTTTCTTTGGTAAACACAGTTCGTCCGATGATAGCGCCGAAACGTTGCGTATCGTCTTCACTCGTACACCATGAATAGCAGTCATGGATAAGGAGACTTGGATCAGTTTCGTTTTTACGTGTAGTGCCACCTACAAGTCCACCACGATAAAGGTTAGTATGCTTCTGTTGCTCACCAGTAAGCACCTCGTACATCTTTGTGCCTGAGTGTACCTTACACTCTACAAGCTCTGCCTCGACAGCGAAAGCAGCAATAGCACCCATATATCGACGTGAGTCGTTACCATCGCCTTCCTCCTTGCTGTCATCATCGTGCTTCATCACTGAATGCAGAATCACCTCTACCTCACAGTTAGAGATAACAGCACGATCGTAGGCACAGCATACGAGACCTGAAGGCTGAGATGCCTGAATGTAAGTTCCAGGCTTCATGTGAACTTTCACATTTGTAAGTTTAGCAGTTGCACCATTCACCGAATATGCGAGAGGTGCAATGACATTGGTAGAAGTAGCATTAGGTTCCTCTTTGATTGACTCCGCACAATAGATTGTCAAGTTCTTCACCTCGCCCTTTATGTGGGAGAAGAGCATCTTGCCGTGGGTTGTTATGGTATGGTTGTTACCATCAAGGATAAAGGTGTGGTTATAGACAGGATCTGAATCCGTCCAGTTCTTTGCATCAGGAGTTGGATCAAATGCTTCTGTCTTGCCATAATCCCATGTATTATCCACATCAAAATCGGCAGCCACACGATATTTCATACCTGTTGCACTTGATCCGAGTTTTACAAGTGTTTCCAATTCAGCTTGGCAATCTATCACAGCAGCATACTGAGCCATGGTATTGGCATTATCGCTAGCGAGAGTATTAGCCACTACCGTTGGCCATGAGTTGTTGTAAGCATGGGCACCCAACTTCTTGTCATCATCTGATGTTGCTGCTACGATATTCTTGTACTTTTCAGAATTCTGATAAGTAATGGTTATACCATAGTTGAAAGTGTTGTTGGTGAGTCGTCCCTCTGCATAACCGGCAATACCGCCTACGCCAAGAACAGCATCAGAACTCTCTGCACCTACCCTACCATTCACGACACACTTGTCAATGATTGGCTGTGTAGCCATCGCTTCATCACCCCACACAGACTTAGCAGCAATACCGCCAACATACTTATAGGAACCATCACCTTGTACTGCAAGATTGGAAGTACAATTGAAGATGGTGCCATAGTTGATATCACACACAGCACCCTTGGTTACCTTCGCCTTGTTATCAGAAGATATCGTAACCTGCTGCACGGTGCCATGATTCTCAGAACAAATAGCAGAACCTTGATCGGTGCTTCCCTGAAGAGAGATGACTCCATTTACTACGGTTGAATTATGACCTACCTTACGCAAGAACTGCTTCTTTGTATAGATAGTAGCACCTGCAAGGTTAAGCGATGCTTCGAGGTCGTACGCATCACTCCAGTCATCGGGCAGAGTTAGGGAAGCTGCCGAAATGATAGCTGTATTACCAGCCTTGTTCTGCTTTGGGTCTTCAAGGAATGCCTCAAGAGTTGCTACATCAGGAATCTTGATTGGATCACCATTCTGTCCATAGTCATCGCAGATAGAAGTGAACTCCATATCGTCCCAGTCCTCAAGCTGAGCCGTTATATGAACTACACGGTCTGTACTGAGTATAGCTGTAATGGTGAGGTGCTTGCCAGCAGTCAGGTTATATGCAGACATATCTGCTGCTTCATTCTCAGCATGTTTAGCATCATTGCTCGCATAGTAAGTGAACTTCATGTTGTTCACCACAATCTTACAGATTTCCGTTTCAAGATTACTGCTATAATCGTATGGCTCTACAATGGCATCGTACTTTGTTGTCTGAAATACGCCTGCAATACCATTTATGTCTGAAGAATATTCTACACTTGTACTTGAGACAAGCGGTTTGTCTATAGATACTTTTTCGGCTCCTTTATAGCTGAACAGCGTTGCGTTGACGTTAGCACGATTTGCTTCCTGAAGGAATTCACGCTTAACACCATTGGCAGCCTTCAAGATTATGGTAAGCCATGAACGCTGGTGCTTCAGGAAGAGGGGGATGCGCTTATAGTCTTCCGCTGTTCCATTATCACCGATACGTTCTTTATTGAGAGCATACCACTCTTTATTTGTATGGTAGTTCATCTGGTCGATATCATCTGCCTCACTACCATAACTTGGGGCATAAGAATAGCCGAGCAATGCGTCTTGAGCAAGTAACAAGTCGGTATCGCTTTGGTCGGTTGCCACTTCTTCTGTGCCACAGGTAGCCTTGAAACCATATCGGTTTACATTGTCTTGCCAATACATCAGCGGACTTTCTGCCTGGAGTGACAATATACCTTTTGCGTCAAAACCTGTACCTTCTGGTGTTGGCGAATACTTGGAAGTAGTCACTGCTCCATCCTGACCAGCCTTATACATGGATATGGTCAGGTCGTAGTTCTTATTGATGACGTTATAGCTTTGGAGTTCCGCGTCCATCGCTTCCTTATCGGCAAACGCTGCACGTGAGTTTGCATGTTGCGTCCTCACATCAGTAGAGAACACAACTCCTTCGCCCTCCATGTCTGGAGCGGCATCGAAGAAACTGCTTATGCTGTCTGTACATGAAGACAGCAACAATACTGCAGCAGCCAATGACAAGCGATATATTTTCTTAATCATATTTTTTTTCGTAGGTTTATCCCAAGTCCTATTCATTGATGGTACCATCAACATTATAAGTATTTTCGTATGGCACCCAATCATCTATCACAGTACGCACGATAGCAAGTGTACCACGGCGTATTTCCAGATTGAACACATAGCGTTTGCCACTCTTCAATTCGCGGAAATTGGCATCTGTTATGGCGAATGTCACATTGTGTTCTATACCTTTAACCTTTATCGGATTTCCTTCGCTGTCATGAACCTCATTTCCAGTTTCATCTGTTTGATTCTTAAGCTCATGCCAGTGTATGCGGAGAGCCTGAAGCTGTCCGTATGCAATAGCCTCAAATCGCTTCAGATAACCAGCCGAGACATCGTCTGCAAGGAATGTGCCGAAGGATGTGCCGTGAGGATTGGCCTCTATCTGCTCGTCAGTATATTGAGTGAGATCCACTTTACCGGCTTCTGCTGGTCGGATGTAAGAACCAGAGTAGAGAACTATAGTAGCGTTTGTAGAAGGAGAAGGATCCTCTGGGGAGTCAGGAGTTTCCGGAGTCTCTGGAGTTCCGGGAGTTTCAGAATCGCCCGAATCTCCTGGGGTTTCTGGAGTTACAGGTGTTTCCACCTTATAGTCAACGTACGGAAAGACATCAGCACTTTCTGAAACACCAAGCAATTCTACTGCATCAATCTGATCGGCAATGAGGTTGACACTCTCATGTCCCTTGAGGTTCACCTGAATCTGCGAGAACTGATGCTTAAAGGTGAGGTACACACGGTTTGTCTCACCACCAGAACCGGTTGGTTGCTTCTCTGTGCATGCAATGAGAGGATCATACTGGTCAGACATCTTGGTCCACTGATATTCATCTCCAACCTTAGGATTGCGGAGGTCAAAGTGCTTGCACTTCTGCTGACGGACGACTTCTTTATTCTCAATGATATCAAATAAGTCGTTATTCTCTAATTTGTCAGGAGTGTATGTTTGAGTTGAAGCCTTTGCACTTGCATACGCTGCATTGTAATTGTCAATATAACCAATGAAGATATGGTCCTGACGGTTCTGCCAATAGAAGATATGTGAATCAAGGTCATTGCCATAGTTGTCTGCCTGTTTACCCACTGGTGGAACAAAAGTGTATTGACGGTAGTTGCTATTGCCAGCACCTTTATCATCAACCTGCAGATATGCCAACCAAGGAGTGAGGTTGTAGTGAGCAGACTCTTGATAGTACATAGCTGCAGAGAAGCGCACTTTGTTTGGCATGTAGATGGTAGTGGCAGCACGTGATGCACCCTCCAACGACTGATTGCCGGCAGAGAAGAGTACAGGCATGCCTGTTCCCTGCACCTCATTTGGCAATGATCCTGTTGTGATATCATCGCTGCATGAAGTGAGGAACGCTGCTCCTAACACCAACGCACCAATTATATGTTTGGTTCTATTCATTACTGAACGATTAACTTTTTATATCTTATCTAATAATTAGTCCCAATCGAGGGTTGCATTGCCACTCGCAGTAGCCTCTTCCCATTGCTTCACTACTGCAGAGAATGTGATTTCCTGCTTTGTGAGAGTGATGGTGTAGGTGTAACTGTTGCCCTTTGTCCACTCGGATACTGTGGTTGGAGTACCTGTGAGGACGCACTTGTTAAGCTGAACGCTGTAAGTCGTGCCGTCTGCAAGAGTGATAGTTACCTTGGCATCATTGCCTATTGTCTGCGGGATAACAAACTCAGTGAAGCCAGAAGGCTGCTCGGAGAGCATGGTAGCGACAGGAGAACCTGCTGTAACGGTACCATCTACTATGTTGTATGTGGCTGTGGTTGCCATGTTGGAAATAGCAATCTTTGCTCCTTCAAGATTCACAGCAGCATCGCCTGTGACCGTTTCGAGGTTGATGCTGAGCTTGGACATGAGGTGTTCAAACTCGAGAGGCACATCACCTGTGCGTGGGGTGATGGCTGTGTTGCCAGATGTTCCCCAGAGCAGGTCCACACTCTGATTCAAAGTCGTATTATCTCTACCCTTTGGCGATACTGCGCGGAAGTAGCTTGCGTCGCTCTGTCCTGCCCAATAGATGATAGGTGAATATGACCACTTAGTGTCTGCGTAAGTGAGGGTGGTTGACTTGGTTGTGAAACCACTGTTAGAACTGCTCTTATATACATCGAAGCCACCAGTTTGGAGAGCAGTTGCGATATTACCCTTACCTGTCACATCAGGATTGAACTGAATCTGTGCTCCAGATGTTGCTGTCACCTTATCCCAATCAGCAAGAGTAGCACGAACGGTAATTGTCTGCTTATCTATTGTCACATCGAGGACATAGTGAACACCCGACTGTGTAAGATATCCCTTTGCTGCATCTATTGTTGCAGCACGAGAGCCTTTAGCCTGAGCCTCGCCGCCTCCAGCATTCGTAGTCTCTGTAAGTTTACTTGCCCAACCTGTTAGCATAGCAACGGAAACAGGAATATCGTAGTAATTACCATCAACATTACTTATCTTTGCAATAAGATTACCTACAGAAAGGTTTGTGCCTGGGGCAACAATTGCCTGGAAAGTAGCAGTTTTGTTTTCTGCTGCAGACTTGTATGTTGTAACCTCTGCTGCAGATGTAGTTGTAGATAAAACAGTACCAGCAGGAGCATCAACAGAGCAAACAGTATTCATGTGCTGCAATTTGAGAACAGAAGAGGTGAAGTTTGCCTTATCTTCAAATCCCTTGTCAGCTGTCACGTTCACTGTAATCTTGCTCATTGCGTGTGAGTAAGGGAGAACGAGAATGCCATGATTGTCTGTTTCTGCTGTGCCATGAGAATAAGATACAGGATCCTGAGTCTTGGCAAAAAGGAGGTCAGCTTTCTTGAAAGCCTCTTCAGTTGTCTGGTTGCCTATTGTCCAGCCAAGAGTACCTTCAGCCTCATCCAAAGCTGTGGAAGGAGTACCACCATTATAGCAATAACCATACTTCAAGCGAATGCCACGAGCAGGATCTGTAGAACGAAGATCATAATCAGTTGAGCTGAAATCATCCCAATACAAAGTTTGGAGACCAGAGTCTTCTGTTTTGGTAATATCAGGGTGAGCCTGCTCTGCTGAGTAGCCATAAAGACTTGCATAAGAGTTGCCATCTGTATTATCAGCAGCAGCACCAAGAGTCAATGAATAGAGTCCCTTGAACTGATTCTCTGCAGTAAAACCAGCAGTTGTCTTTCCAGCCTCAATATACGCCAGCAGCACATCCCCTGCCTCAAACTTTTTGTCCACGGCACGAGAGGACACAGACGCTTCCAAGTTTGTCTGTACCGCTATAGGAGTCTTGCTTCCATCACCACTAAGGGTATTAGCGTTATCAATACCCATATCATCGCTTGAGCATGACGCAGCAAGCAATGAGAGCATGGTGAGGTATGTCAGTTTATGTTTCATATCTTTGGTGTTTTGTTTTTTTCTTTTTTCTGTTTGATAATCGCTAAGCGAATATTCCTTGACACTGGCATTGAGGAGCTCGGTTGGGGGGGTGTTTCGGCTTTGGCGTTTTGCGTCAAAAGTCAGAAATGAGCCCTGCGAACCTGAAAGCCATGCTATTCAGCTCCTCGCATTGCGCCTTCCTCATCTCGCGCCCCGGGTCGAACTTCCAAGGGGCAAGCTGAAGGAGCAACCCTCTTGCACAAGCATCATAGTGTGCCTTGCTCGGATGATAATACTTACCGAATCCTTGAAAGCAGAGCATCACTACTGCCCTATTCTCTTTGTATGCCGCTTGCACCACTTCCTTCTCTGCTGGGCTGATGCATGGAGTGACTAACACCGCTCCTGCTCGCGCCAGTTTCAGATAGGGATCGATGGCTGCCTGTATCTCCTCTTGCGTCTTTTCGCGTCTCGGAAAAAGATACTGCGTCTGTCTTAACACTGGCTTGCCATTTGCGAGGACAAAGGAGCTCTGTGGGTCATAAGGATTAAAAGCCTCTTCTGTCACTGCATAGCGACTGATGCGCACTGGCACTCGCCATGGGCGGTCAAGAAGAAACATGTTGCCCATCAAATCAAAGCGATGCCCTGGCAGCAGTTCCTTTCCCCATACCTTGCAGAAGAGGTCAGGATAGCTATTTCGCAACAACCAGCGCCAAGGATTTGCAACCATGTACTTGTAATAAGCATCAAGCTGCCCAGCTCTATAGACCACATTGTCGTTAAATCCTTTCTCGAAGATGCGAAGTGCACCATCGGCTTGCGGCTCTGGCACTACGAGTTGACTCTGTGCATCTGGGCTTGCCATCAGCTCTTTCCAGATGCGGCGACACCCGACGGTGAAGCCATTGAGCAGAGTGCCAAGAGGTTTTGGAATGCGCTCTTTTATGAGGATGAGGACATGTATGTGGTCTGGCATTATCTGTTTGCCTTTCACCTCCACCTTTCCTGCATACTGCCCTACCGATCCTATGTTCTCCAATTCGTGAGCTACTCGTATTCCGTATGGAGAGTAATCTATGTAGGCGCAATTAGGATTGCTGAGTGGAATGTCCTCGCGCTTTTTTATTTTGCCGAACAGATGACGCCGCCCAAGCACTGTTCGAGTGCAGAAGTAGTAACCGGGATCAGAATAATCCTTGCCTGGCATACGCAGCTTCATATTGGGGTTGTCACTGCTCACTTGCATTCCTTAATCTACTTTATCATCACCTTCACTGTCTTACCATTAGCGAGTTTCATGATGTTCATGCCCTTTTGTGGGGCAGAAATCTTGCGACCACTTGCATCATAGATGGCAGATACGGTTGCATCGGCATCAAGAGTCTCGATTGAAGTTGCAGTATTGCCTGCCACCATGATAGAAAGCACACTTGGCTTTGCACCAGACGAACTGCTGTTATTGATATAAGCACGATAAGCAGGAACCTTTACCGAAACCTGTGCCTTGTGGAATGTATCACCATTGATGAAGTAGATGCCGTCTGCTGCAGGAACGTTTGTAAATTCGTATATGCCTACGAGAGCGCCATTCTCCAAAGTCTCAGGCGCAACAAGGCTTACGGTTGCATTCTCCTCGTTTATTTCAAGGTCACCTGCTGCCTTGTGGAACACAACAGGAGTGTTTGGAGCAACGGTTGATGTTGTCTCATTCACTGTCAATGTACTGCCACTTATATTATCAAATGTGTAGTAGGTAGCACCATTGCCACTTGTCAGAGAGAATGGGAGGCAAACTGTACCCCAAACGGTAGAAGATACATTTGTACGCTTGTAAGTAGCTGTACGCACCTTGTATGTCTCAGCACCAGTAATGTTTGGAAGAGTAAATGCTTGGCCATCGAGAACGACAAATGAAGGCATTGTCAACTCTTTGCCATTTGCGTTGATTGTGACGTTAGCAGGGAGAGTTTCCTTTTCGGTCTCAGCATTAGTGAGAAGAGTGATAGTAGTTGCGGATTCTGCCTCCTTAGCTTCCTCAATGGCAATATCAAGGACTGCATAGCCCATCTCATCGATATAAGCTATGGCAGGAACGATTACATAGTAGCCATCAGCATCTTTCTGTGCAGCATACTCTTTTGGAACGAAGTTAGCAATAGGGTTCTCTGACTTGCTGTGCTGTGGGTCATACTTGTAGAACTTACCGCCAGTGATACAGAATGATCCATTAGAATTGTCATTCTTGTTGATGAGATAATCGGTATCACCAATGAAGGTGCCACCCTTAATATACACTGTTAGGTCATCAGTGTAGTTATAAACAGCATTTGTTCCAGGACCGAATGGGACGATGAACTGTCCGTCATTGATAACTGCGGAAGTGCCACCAAAAGTTGAAAGGCTGTGCAAGCCCATCAGTTTTCCACCATTGATGGTAACATCGCCACTTATATTTTCAACCGCATAGGTATCGGTATAGCTGTCAGCGATTCCTGTATTGTAATCAGCAGTGTAACCGTCTATGGTACCGCCATTTATAATAAGACTACCCTCATTTGCAATAGCTTGCTGACCAGTATCACTCTTTGCGTTTGCTCTTGTCTCAAATGCAATAGTTCCGCTCTGTACGGTCAGTTTAGCAGAAGGATTGTTCCAAACAATCCAATGTTTCTTGGTATTGACAAGTTTACCTGTATTTTCCTCACTATTATCAACAATAGTTAAAGTTCCGTAGTTGTCAATATTGCAATCGTATGAAAAACCATTCAAGTCTAAAGTAATCACCTTGTTTGGCTCTACGTACTCATATTTCAACCCATCTCCGATAAGCTTGATTATAGCACCATCTGTTGCAGCCTCAACAGCTTCCTCTAATGAAGCATAACGCGCATCGCCTATCATGGCAACCTTTGTGGTTTCTACGGTGTACATACCTTCACTGTCCGGAGTGGTTACAGGAGAGAAACCTTCAGCGCAATACTGTTCTGGTACTGGATTTGCGAATGTACCGCCAGAGACAGCGATTGTACCATTCTCGTCATTTGCAGTAAAGGTCTTACCATTGCCCTCACCAATGCTCAAAGTACCATTGATAACTGCAGCACCGCTGATATTACATTCAGAAAGAGTATTTGGAGTGTTGCCAGGATATGTCTCTACAGTGATATTTCCATTTATTGTACCTCCTGTGATATTGCCCACACCATGTGAGTCACCATCTTCATCACTGTAACTACGGAAACAAACATTACCATTCACTTCGCCACCAGTCATATTCACTGCATCGTAAGAGAGTATAGCATAACTGTTAGCACTGTTGATAGTACCACCTGTGATATTCAATACAGAGTTCTTACCACCATTCTTGATAACATCAAAATTATCTTGAGTAAGTGTACCTCCTTCAATGTTTAACACAGCACCTTCTTCAACCTCACCATTGCGGATGAGAGAAGAACCCTTATGAGCATCAGGTACGCCAGCCTTGTTTGTAACAGAACCACTCTTGATGGTCATCGTTCCTTGGTTGTCAATGACATAGTAGCTATTAGATTTTGTAAGCTCAGTGTCGTCATCTTCACGCTTGATAGTACCAGTATGCTCTGCGCTTGAATCCTGAATTACAATAGTACCATTGTTCACGATAGCAGCCTTCTTACCATTGCTTGCAACAGAACCACCGCTGAGAGTTTTGCCATTAAGGTCGAGAGTAATGTTCTTGCCAGCTGGGATTGTGATATTGTCTGTTACATCAGCAAGGAGGGTTACTTTCTCGCCATTCTGAGCAGCAGAAATAGCCTCTGCAAGTGACTCGTACTTATTCTCACCAATCTGGGCAACATATGAACCTGTCTTCACACCATAGTGACCTTCGCCATCATCTGTTGGAATGTAACCAGAAGCACAATAATCTTCTGGAACTGCAGAAGAGAAGGTACCTCCTTTAACAAAGCCATTTACATCCACGGTTGAAATTTCACCTGTAAAAGTACCATCGGTAATTAACATTTGAACCTGTGGAGCAGGATCATTTGCCTGTGGATTAGACTCATTTATTGCCTTAACGCCAGTGAATGTACCGCCAGATATTGAGACATTAATATTTTTCTTTGTTGTATGCTGTGCAATAGCAATAGCAGCACCTACTGTTGTTGTTCCACTTCCATTTGCATTACATGAATACCCTGTTGCAGTAGAAGTGAATGTACCACCAGAAATATCCAATGTACCTGCACGCATTTCTATCGCAGCAGAATAAGCAGTAATAGTACCTCCGGTTATAGTAAGCTTGCCATCTTGTGGATGATAGATGCCAAAGTTATCATTAGCAACTGTTGCGGTTATAGTACCGCCATTTATTGTGATATCAGTATTTGGACGTGTTCCATTACCTGTGATACCAAAGTTTCCACCTGTAATAGTACCTCCATTTACAACCAACTTTGCTGGCTGTGAATAATCATCTCCCTTTTTAGTAAGAGCGATAGCAGCCATAGCAATACCACTATTGATAGCACCACCGTTAGTAGCATTGATTGTTAGACCTGCACCATTATGGACAAGCAGAATACCACTGCTCAAATCACTACCTGAGTATGAAATTGTCTTGCCATTAAGGTCTATGGTTATGTTCTTTCCAATAACCTCAACTTGCTTCGTTAGAGTTACATCCTCTGTAAGCGTGATAGTAGCACCATCAGTTGCATTATTAATCTGCTCCTGCAAAGATGTTTGTGCCCATGCACCAACGCTGAGCATCAAGCAAGCTAATGTATATATTATTCTTTTCATCTTCATTACGTATCGTTTGAAGTATAATTATGAATTATGCATTATGAATTGTGCATTAACCTTACATCCAGATGTGGTTATCACCAGAAGTTACTGTTTCCCAGTCCTTGAGAGTGGCAGTAATCTTAATGCCTGTCTTGGTGATGTTGAGAGTGTAGATGTAATGCTTGCCCGGTTCCCATGCTGTAATGGTGCTGCCTCCAACAAGGATGTCGGCGATGGTTGCTTCGTAGTAGTCGAAAGTACCGTTACCACCATCAACCTTCACACGGAACTTAAGACCTGTAAGCGACTGAGGAATGATTGCATCGTGACGGTCATCGTAAGTACCGCCAAGCATTGTCCAGTCTGTTTTAGTTGTACCAGTAGCAAGTCCTGTCATCAAAGCGATGCTTCCTGATGTATAGCCATTAAGGATATCAACTTCTGTATTTCCGTTAAGTGTAACCTCTGCTGTTTCAGCCTTGCCCACTTCAGAAGGCACGGACTTAAGTTTAACCTCTACCTGCGACATAGCATAGAGAAAGTTCAAACGGATATCACCTTCTGTAGCGCAGATGCCAGGAAGAGTATGAGTTTTACATGTCTCATCTGCAGCCGCATCATTCTCTGTACGTGGATAACCAATCATAAGGTCAGAAGGGAATGTGCCTGAAGAGTATGCTGCATTCTCAACTGTTACAGAAGACCCTGTTACTTTTGCAGATGGAGTTCCATTTGTTGTGTCAACTGTTGGATAGATACCACGGAAGTTGTAGTGAGTATTGTGGTTTGGCCAATAGAGAGGTGTTGTGAGTGAATACTTGCGAGCAGGTGCTACTGCAGTAGAATTATATGTCACATCTGTTCCCTTCTCAAAGTTTGTCTCGCTTGTTTCCTTCATGTAGAATGAGAAACCTTTTGCGAACTCATCTCCTGTATGACCGTATGTATGGTCGATGTTGATGAGTGGAGAATAGCTTGTACCCACTACATCCTGCCAAGCGCCAATTGTAGCAACAAGTTTAATGCCTGTTTTGTTGATAGTGAATGTAAGGATGTAGTTCTTACCTGCTTCAAGTGTAACATCTGTACCATCACCCTGGCCTAAAGCTGTACGAAGTGATGCAGCAATAGTCTCTGAAGAAACTGTATATGCATTGCCATCTATTGAAAAAGACAAAGCATCAGCAGGACCAGAAGAGTTGAGAACAGTTTTTGGCATTACGAGTGCTTCGAGTGTATAACCTTCTGCAGTCTTCTCCTTATTATAGATAGAGGTAATATCTGTTGTAGAGACAGAGTTCAAATTCGTGAACTCACCTTGTGCAACATCGAACTTACCACTAAGTTTGAATCCCTTCATAGCCACATTACCACTATCGAAGTTGAAATCAGTAGTGGCTGTATGGTCAAAGCCTTCACCCTCTACAAGTTTGATGGTAATCTTCGAGAGAGCATGATAGAAGATGAGCTTGCCTGTGTCAAACTTCAACGACTGCTGGTTGCTATACCTCATAGTATTGTCACCTGCAATATTATTACTGAAGCAGAGGTCTTTATTTTTCATTGACTCTGCATTCTGAGTCGCTGGTATTTCCCAAGAAAAAGTCAAGTCTTCGACCCCGGTATTGAAATTCTTTGCTGTCTTACCCCAAACATTAGTTCCTGTAACTTCAGGTACAGCAACAGCCCAAACAGAGAGTTTGGAAGAACGTGCATGAGCATCATCCCAATAGCGAACATTATCTCCCGTAATGCTCACCACGTTCTCTTTGTCTTCATTTATCTTTGTTCCCGTAGTGCCAGAAGTAACACAATATTTAACGTCAGTACCACCTTTGTAGTTAAGACCAGCATCCGACAAAGTCTGGTATTCGCTCTTCATGACCATCCAAAGATCAGTAGCAGCATTAAATGCTTCGAGTGTCTTGCCTTCTCCATTTGTTACAACAGCACGAGAATGTGGAGTTTCTATTCCTACACCAAGTTGTATGGCATTTTTCTCGCTGTCAGGGACAACAATGTCAGTATCGTTGTTACACCCAACGAGTGCAAACAACGATGCTAACAGTGTTATATTATTAATAATGTTCTTGCGCATACGCACGTTCTTTATTTATATAAATTCCGTTTTTACTTTTCAAGATCAAGGTCGGTGTTGGCACCTATTACGTCATTCCAATTAACGATAGTAGCTGTGATTATTTCGATTTCCTTCTTCTTGATGTTGAAGGTATAAGTATATCTGTGACCTGGGTACCAAGTTGTGATCTTTGAATCTTTTGTCTGGAGATTTGTTACTTCAGAACCTACACTTGTTGCAATAATTTCGCTAAGACGCTTAACGATGTAATATTCGTTGTTGTCCTTAGTCTTGATTGTTATGCCGATGTAGTCGCTATCATTGGCACCAGTTCCACGCTTCAGATCCTGAGGAACTACATTGAATACATAAGTATTTGTAGCAGGAGATGCTGCCGCAGCAAACTTAGAAGATTTGTCTGTTATCGTAGTTGTTGGTGTAATCTTACCAAGACTCATATCGACACTACCCGTATTGCTATACTTAGTAAGATAAACTTCTGCATCTGTCAAATCAACGCCACCTGTAGTTGGAGTAGTAAGTTTAACTACCAACTGGCTCATCATGTGAATCTCAGTAAGAACTATGTTAGAATTCTTATCTGCGGCAACAATACCCTTAGCAATAGTTGCAGAATAACCATTCTCTGAGTTATAAGGAATTGCAGTAAGGGTTGTAGGCAACATTGGAGCACCCCAATGATAATCATCATTACCTGATGTCATTGTGAATGCAGTCTTATCAGAATTAAGTTTATTCTCTGAAACTGTATTAAGAGAACGGAAATGATATGCGGTGTTGTTATCATTATAGTACTCGTTTGTAGAATAAGGAGCCTCTGTTCCTACAAGAGCAACATTTGTATAAGCAGCACCTGCTACTGGAGCAGCAGAATATGTACCACCTGTTGCAATAACTCCATCACCAAGTGACTGCATGTTCTTATAGAGTTTTACATCCGTACATTTATTATTATTGTTATAGAACGAGAATGTATAATGTGAGTTATCAACTTCAGTATTAGCAGCTGTAACCTCATTCCAAGGAACAATAGTAGCTGTGACATTCTGAATCTTAGCCTTTGCTACTGTGATATCGAAGATGTAGCGGTTGCCCTGAAGCATTACCTTACCTTGTTCGCCAAGTGCAGTGAAAAGCATTTTGTTTGTTATATAATATGTATTACCATCAATGGTAAACTCCAAAGCATTCACAGCGTCAGAATTAGTGAATTCATAACCAGGAACTACCTGAGCTTCATAAGTTGCGTCCTTGCTTGTGGCAGCAGTTTCCCACTTTGCCATAGTAATAACATCCTTAGGACTTGTTGAAGACCAAGTTGCTGTTTTGATATTGAATGTACCAGTATATGGCATTTTGTTCACTTTAATGCTACCAGTCATTGCGAATGGTGCTGGTGACTCATATCCAGAACCCTTAATAAGGTTGATCTGTAAACGAGAAAGTGAATGCTTGAATTCCATCTGTCCACGATCGAAGTGACCAGCAGCTGTTGAAGGTGCAGAAGCCAACTCGCTTTCATTTGAACTTTGCGTAAAATATAATCTACCGTCAGTAACTACGGGATCAGTGCCGTATGTGTGCTTGGTTGCATTAGCTTCACCCTTCTCTGGGTATTTACCATTTTCATAATCCCAAGTATAAACACTATTACCACCTACATTTCCTTCCTGAATGTTATTGCTGTAAGCAAGGTCTTCATTAGCAAGGATGTCGGTTGTCTGAGTGGCAGAGACAGTCCATACTATAGAGTTCGCACCTGTATTATCTGTTCCCCATGTGTTACCACCTGAGAGTTTTGACTCATCTATATAACATTTAGTTACAGATTCCTCTGTATATGATTCCCTATTAGGTATAGCGACTGCGTACACAGACAATTTAGAGTTGCGTCCATGAGCATCATCCCAATAGCGTACATAATCATCGCTGGCATACGCTACATCAGAATAGTCCTTGCTAGTTACCTGCTCTGTTGCTGAGAGAACAGTCTTTACGCATTTTGCAGCTTCCGAGCCTCTGCTTTCGCTCACAATACGAGCAACGATACGTGTAGAGTTTGCAAATCCAGCACGCGATCTAACTACCGGTTGGTCGTCTCCTGCAGAGAAAAGGATCTTCTCCTTTCCTGTATTATCAACACCTGAATTGTCTGTGATGTCATTTGAACATCCTGTGGTGAGCATAGCTGCTGCTACTGCTACCATACCAATCAATTTCTTTTTCATATATAGTCTTTTTTATTTTCCTTAATTTACTATTTACATTTCTTCATATAACAATACACTTTGCCATACATGTCTCCTTCCAAAGACTGTGGCGACGAGTGTTGTATGTCGTGCCAAAAACCGAGTTTACTTGTCCATAATCCATTTGGTAGTTGGCGAGCTGCATGGGCGCAACAGCCGTCCTTACTGTATAAAGCAATCTTTGTAACTGACGATTCAACTTTGCCATCAGAACATAGCAAAAATCCTTCTGTCTTCATTGCTTCTATGAACGTCTCTATTTTCGTATCATCATTTATGCCCTCAGGCCAATACTCATCTTCTTCAAGTTTTTTTCCTTGTGGAGGCCAATACCAAACATTAAACCTACCGGAAGCCCAAGAAATGCAATTATATCCCCTTGTATTAGGACTTGTAATCTTGAATTCCTTATCATATTTCAGATTAGGGAACCAACTCTTAAACTTATTTTTCATACTTCCTTAAGCTTTTCTTTTAACCATCCAAGATGTCTATGAGTGTATTCCGGAAGACTGTCAGATGCTCGATCTATCATCTCTAAGGCATCTTGCCCCATAGACTGTATCTGACGGAAGGGGGCGTTATCCCAACACAGATTAGGTCCAGAGTAAACTCCAGCGTTATCCAGCCACTTGTCAAGGGTATCGCGGAAGATTTGCTCACGCAGCACATCCTTCAGTAGCACGTCATAATATGCATTGACTTTTTCTCGCAGCGGCTCAGCTTCGATACCTTCTGGTATAGTGAGGACAATTTGATTTGGGGCAGACATTGAATTATATGCCACTACGGGCTCACTTGCCATTACGGTTTGTGAGTCTGTTGGTATGCTATATGTCTTCTTGTCTTTTGCCATTATTATATTTAAAGATGTCAATCAAAGGGGTGATACCCCTCGGTTGACTTATTCGCCAGTATTTATTTCTCCGCCGTTCAGGTCTTCCCAAGGGACGAGAGTGGCGGTAAAAACTAACTGTTTACATCGACTCAGCCATCAAGTCTTGACGACCTATGAGACTGAAGATGGTTATCTTGTTGTCTTCGTTCATCACTCGCAACGCACGCATCACTTCGTTCATCGTTGATCCGCTGGTCGCAATATCATCAATCACTAACACATTATTATTATGTATAGATGCCAGGAGTTTCTCGTCTTTTGGATCCTCGAACTTTAGGAATCGAGTTATGTACGGACGAAGTCGGGCTTTCTTAACATCTTTGGCGATTGTGAAGTATTCCTTCTTGTGAATCAGCTCGACCATCTCGTCTATAGATTGCTTTACTTGCTCCTTTTGTGCCTCAGTATATCGCGGACGACCATTGTCAAGCTTACCGTTAAGCCATCGTTGTTCATATCCATCCATGTCAAATGACACATTCTCAGGTAATGCTTTTATCAACTGTATTTGCCTCATCATTGGCTGTGCAAATCTATATATATACCGAAGCATGTATTCATTCACATCGCTTGATGATTCTGGAGTAACTACGAGGTCATAGTCATACAAGTTGATTTTATGATGCAAGTTATCTATGGCACGCTGAATAAACTGAGTCAGTTCTGGTTGCTGTCGAAGTGATGTTGGTGGAAATTTCAAGTACTTGATAAAGGCACTGCGTACACTTCCAGTCACATCATCGGCAAACTCGTAAGCATAGTGGAAGCATTGTCCGAATGCCTTCACCTGATATCCCTTGCCGGTGAGGTTAATGATATCATCCACGCCGTCATGTTCAAAGTCAAACGTGAATTTCTCATTATCTATGCTATACGTTATTCCCATGCCACATGTTTTGTTTTATTCTCAATTGAATAATATCATTTCTTCATAAAGCAAATGTCAACACCTTTGGGTTGACTTATTCGCCTGTATTTATTTCTCCGCCGTTTACGTCTTCCCAAGGGACGAGAGTGGCGGTGACGAGTTCTATTGGGTCAGAGAAACTACTTGTAGTCCACTGAGTGAAAATACCTGCAGGAATCACCTTTGCAGCGAGGAAATCCTTTGATTTCAAATATCTCTTTACGCCATCTTGCTCGTAAGTAAGATATAAGCGACAGGTGTTTTCATTAATCTCTGTAGGGTAAACCTCTATATAGGCAGTGAAGTAATCATGATCCGTCACTTCTATTCCTTGCCTATCCTGACCCAGATAGAGAGTCATTGTATTGGAAGTCATTTTGCTATTCTCAGAGTATAGAGAGGTCGTCGTACCTCCACCCTGCGGTATCGCTATATTCACTTGAGTAACGAATGGAGCATCTTCCGTCTCTGAAGCCACAGTCAGTTCTTTTAATATAGCCTTTTTACCATTTCCACCCAATGCTCCTGTAGGGAATCGCATATAGAAACGTACCGTTGAACCTAAATGACTAAACGTAAATTCTGTTCTTCCGGTTTCTTCGTCCGGAGCAGTCGGTTTAGAAATCATATAGTCGTATGCACCAAGATGAGCGGCACCAGGTCCTTCGTTTTTGTAAGCAGTAACGGTTTGACATTGTCCTTCATACGACAAGCAGATATCATTATAGTTCGTTACCTTGGTCCTTTCGCCATTGACATAATTGCAGTAGTATGGACTATATGCCACCCATTTATGTTCATTGTCAAAAGTGTACTGTCCGTTCTGAAAGCGCGATCTCATGCCTGTGCCAACAGGTTCGTCATATCCTGCTTTATAATAAAACGGCATATTCTCTGAGCCTTCTGCAACACCAGTAACATTAAACACACCGATAACATCATTAGCGTCCCAACTGAACCTCATGTCTGTTCCATCTTTGACAAGCGACGAACGAGATTCTATAATTGTATCACCATCTTCAAGGATCATGTCTGGTACAAACACTCCGATGGTGTTTGCCATATCGTCAACGACTTCATCGTCGCTGCTACATGCCATACATGCAAACAACGCCGTAATGAAGAATAGTATGTTTATCTTTTTTGTCATTTCTATATTTTGAAGCCTTACTTATTACCCGTAAGGATTGTTTTTGCGATTTTGGTAATATCGCCTACATTAATGTTCCCATCTTCGTTGGCATCAGCAGCCAAACGATTGAATTTCATTGGGGTATGCCCCAAGATATGATTAGCCACAGCAGTAATATCACCCACGTTTATCGTTCCATCCTCGTTCACATCGCCAAGTACATATTCTGGCGGTAAAGGTTCGAAGTCCACATCGTTGAGGTCAATAATGAAGTCACTTGCCACACACGTTGGGCGTTTTACAGGACCAGTAGCAAGTGGTGCCGTATCTCTTTCTGGAAGAGAGAACGACTGTTGCCTTGTTGCAAACGATGCGACATTCGTTTTTCCCGTCATGTGCAGAGTGCGTTCTATGTTGTAGAGGCGACCAGCTTTCATTTCCATTCCGTCAAACGTGCAACTATATTCCTCGCCTGCTGTTGTCTGCAATGTGACCGTCACAGTATTTCCGGAAAGATCAGTAGCAGGCAGTATGCTATATGTCGTGAGTAGGTTTCCCCTTTCCACACTGATATCGTTCAGTCTCAGTTCTACTGTTGCCGCTGTGGTCGCAGGGGTTATTGCCCCTGTTTCTATGTTCAGTGTTCCATCCACGAGGAACGTTGATTTTGACGTACTTATTGTCAGTTTATTGAATGTTGCTGTCTTAGGCACCATCACATTCATTCGGAGTAATGCGCCAAGATGTTCAAATTTGAAAGTGGCTTCATCCGTTGCCGTAGTCATCACGCTGGCCACCATAAAATCCGCCTCTGCTATATGTTGAATATCTCCGTTAGTTGTCTGCGTAAGGACAGGATATGTCAAAGGCAGCGCTGTGGAGAGATTATCATTCAGATAGTAATCATAGTTGTATGGACTGAGAGCAAAATATCTGGCATTATTATTCAGGCTTTTACCATGTCCATCTATTTGCGACACTCCCATATCATTGGCATCCACCGCAACCACATCAAAACGCGACTGCAAGTAGTTAACAGGAAACACGCCAATCTTGTCGTTCACATTCCATGACATGGCAACCGATGTACCTGCCCTGTAGGTGTACTCCACAGAGTAAACGCTTAAAGCTGTGAAGAAGGTTGTCAATATAAGGAATGTTTTGTACATAGTTCTTTTTATGTATTTACAAATCGTTCGCTTTTGTTAATCGTAATCTTCAAAGAAACTGTATCCACCTCCAACTGTTCCGAATCCTTTGGCATTATCAATTATTTCTTCATCATCGTTAGAAACCGAGCCATCCCCCCCTTGCCCACCAGCCGATGCATTAGGAGAGACAACAAGCAGTTCCCCATCGACATCGTCGTATTCATACGACTCTATCAATGGTGAAATGTATTTCTTTTTGACTTCTGGTTTGTTGGATATGTAGAGTTTAGTCATATAGTATTCGTCTCTGTCTACCGACATGAACAATAAAACACACTATTAAGTTAACCGTAGAACGGCACTTTTAGTTGCTTTTTGCATTTGTGAATATTCAATGATTCTTAAAAATCTTTGCAAAGATAATATATTTATACGCATACACGCAAGTATATATTAATAAATTTAAAAACATTTAACAAAAAAAAAACAAACATTGATAGATTATAATTATTGGCTTCCTATAGATTATAATACTTCCAGACGCTGAATCTTTCTTTGTCGTTTATCCGGCAGCGCCATTTCATTCGGCGCAACCGGTTATCAAGATATCGGCCTCCAGCCGAACGATAAGTTGCCACTAAATTGACGCAGAACCTCCCCCATAGAGTTTTTTTCATGATAATGTGTTGACGTGTTACAAGTGTTTGTGCCACAGTGTGTTCACTTCTGACACACGTGTTGCGACGTGTAGTACACGTGTTGCAGTTCCTACCCCCTCACGTTGCAAAAAAATGTGCTCAAACTCTGGTTTTCTTGAGAAAAATTAGTACCTTTGCAGCGTTGCATGAAATAATTTGTTACATAAAGAATAAATGAACAGAGACAATATTGACTTC
Source organism: Prevotella sp. (assembly GCA_045643065.1). Classification (GTDB taxonomy): domain Bacteria; phylum Bacteroidota; class Bacteroidia; order Bacteroidales; family Bacteroidaceae; genus Prevotella. The sequence continues at coordinate 35,392 of JAZUKC010000052.1, read as the reverse complement.
AAGAGCGGAGACGTGCGCAGGATATTCCTGCAGATGCTCTGGCCAACGCTGATGGGCATGATATCGATGGTGGTGCTGAACCTTACGGACGGTGCTTTCGTTGGACATGGTGCTGGCAGCGATGCTCTGGCTGCCGTGAACATCGTGGCTCCGGTGTTTCTTCTAACTGGCGGCATTGCTCTGATGTTCGGCATGGGAGCAAGTGTCGTGGCAAGTCTGCACATGAGTCACGACAAGCAGAAGGCTGCCAACATCAACGTGACGCAGGCACTCATTGGCGCAGAAGCATTCAGCATGACGCTATCCGCATTGCTCATTCTGTTTCCGGAGGCATCATGCCGACTGTTCGGCAGCAACGATCAGCTTCTCCCGCTTGCCATGAGATACCTCTACTGGATAGCCATTTTCCTCCCCTTCGGTACCCTTGCTAACACAGGAATGTTCCTAATCCGCCTCGATGGAAATCCGAAGACGGCGATGTGGATAATGACGACATCCGCCATTGCGAACATGTTCTTCGACTGGTTGCTGATTTTCCCCTTCGGCATGGGAATAGAAGGTGCTGCCATCGCTACCGGTGGAAGCTACGGAGCAAGCGGATTGGTCACTCTGGCATTCCTGCTAACGAGCACCCGGACATTGAAACTATACCGACTGAAGATAACCCGCAAGAGTCTTAAACTCACGTTGCGAAACATCGGTTACCAGATGCGATTAGGCAGTTCGGCATTCTTTGGCGACGCAGCCATCGCGTTCGTATTGATTGTCGGCAACTACGTCTTCATCAGGCAGTTAGGCGAAGACGGCGTAGCTGCGTTTTCGTTAGCATGCTACTGTTTCCCTGTAGTGTTCAACGTGAGCAATGCCATCGTTGTCTCAGCCCAACCGATAATAAGTTTTGCACATGGCGTGAATGACAACAAGCGAAAGCATAAGGCGTTTATGCTGGCAATACGTTCGGCTTTGCTGGTAGGCATCGGAGGATTCCTGCTGATGTCGGTAGGAGCACCACTTATAGCAGCCATCTTCCTCCCTACCGACTGCCACGCCTACGAGCTTGCACTGGAAGGTCTGCCTATCTTCGGCGTAGCCTTTGTGTTCATCGCCCTGAACCTCATTCTCGTAGGATACATGCAGAGTACGGAACAGGCTCGCATGGCAGATGCCATCACCATCCTCCGTGGTTACGTCTTCCTCCTGATTTGCTTCCTTGCCCTGCCATTGCTGATCGGTGTACCTGGTGCATGGGGAGCAATGCCTATGGCAGAACTGCTGACGTGTATCATCGCCTTGCTTCTGTGCAGGAAAGACCTCTCCCTAAAAGATTAACAAACACCGTCACCGTCACACTTTCCTCATAACGCATTGTATATCAACATGTAACAACGGTGACGGTAGTTATTTCACCGTCACCCTACCGTCACCCTGCCATCACTGTCTATTAATTACCACCTTAGGTTTAACATATAACAGTGAGTTCAGCGTTTTGACCTAAAGCCAAATCTTTTAAGAATTCATATTTTCAAGAAAGACACTCCTACAAAAAGTACATTAAAATAATACCCCATCTGCAAAATGCTTACAATCTGTAATTAAGGTGTACACAAAGACACAGAGAACACAGAGTTTTTTTAGGTTAAATAAGACTTTTTACATAAAATCTTTGTGCCCTTTGTGTCTTTGTGTACTAAATTGAAAGCAGCTTGACTTTTTGTAGTGGACTCAAGAAATATACAAGATAAAGTATGTGTTAACAAAAAAAAACACAATTTATTTGCTCATGTTTCTAAAAATATTTAATTTTGCAGAATTAGTTATTTCAAAATAAACAAACATGAAGAAATACGCAATATTCAGCGCAGCATTATGCCTTGTCATGGCAGGCATAATGGGAGCATGCTCTGGCAAGTCGAGCGATGGAGAAGCAAGCAGCGAAGATAGTCTTCAGACGGCTTTGGAAGGGGATGGAGACATTCCTATGGCCGAACTGAGCGTGACGAAGGATAAGGGTTACAAGAAGACTTACAACGTTGCAGACATCGACGATAGCGCAGCAGAATACAACACGAAGGCGAACAAGAAGAATTGCTTCTTCGTAGTGTCGAAAAAGGAGTATCGCATCTATGTCTATGAGGCTGCCAAGGGCGACACATTGCTCGTGGCACACTACCCTGTCTGCTACGCAAAGAACACGGGTGACAAGACGGGCGACGGCGATTGCTGCACACCAGAGTCGAATGGCAGCACTCCGTTCACTATCAGCGAGATAAAGGACGCTGAGACATGGTGCCACGATTTCGGATGGGGCGATATCCGTGCCTATGGAAAATACTTCATGCGACTGAAGCTTACTGGTTCTCAAGTGCCAGACAACAGGTCGATAGGCATACACGGAAGCACTGGCAATGTGGAGAGCGTACCGGGCAGAGACTCAGAGGGTTGCATCCGTCTTCGCGATGCCGACCTGGTCCGTCTGCACGATCTTTATGCTCACGAGGGCATGAACGTATATGTAAAAGGTTACAAGCAGGGCAAGCTTCCTTACGAACTGAAGGCGGAGAAGGCACTTGGCGATAAGTATAAGACACCAAAGCCTGGCAATCCTGTACTACAGAACCAAGGCAAGAAGTCTGCTGAACCTGCAAGCGATGGTGCTGACATCAAGGAGATAAAGGTGGACGAGACAGTGGAAGGTCCACAGGGAAAAATTAAATAATCCATTAAACCACAACAAGCGATGAACAAGAAAACAATACTGGGAGTGGCATTCGCCTCCCTCGCACTGATAGGCGTTTCGGCAACAGAAATGGTGCTGAACGAGAGCACAACGATAGACAATAGCATCATAGAACCAGACTCTGCAAAAAGCGATGGCGAGAGAATGCTTAAGCGTATAGAAGAGTTGAAGACTAAGAACGATCTCTCAAACAAGGAGAAGGCTGAGTTGAAGAAACTGGAAGAGGACTTCAACACCATGTGCGAGATAATCGGCGAGATTGCCGGAGCTCCTACAGGACCTATTCAGGAAGCAGGAATAGCAGAGGAATTCTCTGAAGATCAGGCTCCTGCTGCACCAAAGGGCAAGCCGCTTCCTGAGGGTGCCGACGTGTCAATGGCAAAGTTCACACTTCAGGTGAACGGAAAGCAGAAGGTGTTCAATGTGGCTGATGTCAACGATGAAGCACACATCTACGGCGATTGCAAGAACAAGAAGAACACTTGGGTAGTGATATCAAAGAAGGAATTCCGCGTCTATGTCTATGAGGCAGTAGGTGCCGACACCCTGCTTCGTGCCACATTCCCTGTCTGCTATGCACGAAACGCTCAGGACAAGACACGCACCGGCGACTCATGCACCCCAGAATGTCGCGACAGCAAGACACCTTTCACCATCTCGCAGATACAGGATGCATCGACATGGCGCCACACCTTTGCCAACGATCCCCGTGGCAACATCCTGGCTTATGGCCCTTATTTCATGCGTCTTAAGCTCACTGGTTCAAAGGTTCCGAACAATAACAGCATCGGCATTCATGGTTGTGGCGGTTACGAAGGCAAGAGCAACTCTTACTCTGTGCCAGGACGCGACTCCGAAGGTTGCTTGCGTCTGAGAGACAATGACTTGCGTACGCTTCGCACAAAGTATTGCGATGTTGGCACGAAGGTGTTCATCAAGCCTGCAACAGGCAAGGCTGGCAACAAGTATCCTTACGAGGTGAAGGCCATGAAGGCATGCAAAGGCTATGTGCCTGCTACCATTGGCAACCCTCTTTCGGGCAAGGTGAAGAACCTTTAGTAGTTAACGCAAGTTTCGCTGGTTCATAGGAGATAAAGAGGAGATAGCGCCAGCGAAGATAAAGAGGAGATACAGAGACATTACTATTGTCCCTTTATCTCCGTTATATCTTCCCTATAACTCCTTGAAACTGAAACAAGCAGTGCTTGCGAAAGTTAACAACCGAGACGTTTACTATGGTATTCAAATAACAATTGTCATAAAACATAAAAACTTATACTATTATGAAAAGAATCTTTAAGATTGCATTCGTAGCGCTCATGATGATTATCAGCGCTACAGCTATGTACGCACAGCGCGTCGTTATTGATGGTAACAACGTATGTATCCGCAGCTCTGCTACGGTAAATGCTAACAACAAGATTGGTCACGAGAACCGTGGCGCAAGCTTCTCATATGTTGGTACTTACGGTTCCTTCTACTGTATCAACTATAAAGGCTACTACGGATATGTTCACAAGAGCTACTCTCACATCGTAGGTCAGCAGCAGAAGAGTTCATCAGCAAGTCAGATGTTCGCTCACATCACAGGCAAGGGCGTTCGCATCCGCACCTCTCCTTCTCTCAATGGTGGCATCGCTGGCTCTGCTAACACTGGCGATTATTTCGTATTCTTAGGCTATTCTGGCGATTGGATCAAGGTGAAGTACGCTGGCAAGACATGCTACGTTCACTCTGACTTTGCAAAAGTATATTAATCAGCATTATTTGTAACTCTCAAAAAGCTACATGGCAATAAACTACATCTGGCTCGGACTCTTCCTGATAGGTATTCTGGCAGGCGTCGCACGACTGATATTCCTTGGCGACACCACATCGTTGCCTGCAATGATGGACTCTACTTTTGAGATGTCGAAGTACGCTTTCGACATCACCATCGGCCTTACCGGCACACTGACTCTGTGGATGGGAATACTCAAAGTGGGCGAAGACTCTGGCCTTGTTGCCAGTCTTGCCAAATGGCTTTCGCCTGTTTTGACCAAGCTGTTCCCAGACATTCCGAAGGGACATCCTGCCCTTGGCAGTATCTTCATGAACATTTCGGCAAACGTTCTTGGTTTGGACAACGCTGCAACGCCATGCGGACTGAAGGCAATGCAGGACCTTCAGAGCATCAATAAGCAGAAGGACACGGCGTCGAACGCCATGATTATGTTCCTCGTTCTGAACACCAGTGGCCTTACCATTATTCCAATCTCCATCATGGCCTATCGTTCGCAGGCAATGATAAAGGAGTTTGGCGATGCCGCTGCTATGGCTGCTGCCGGCGTAACGCCTACCGACGTCTTCGTTCCGCTATTGCTTACCACGATGTGTTCAACCATGATGGGCCTGCTGATAGTATCGGCTTTCCAGCGCATCAATCTCTTCAAGCGTGCGTTCCTCGTAATGTTCGGCGTGGTTGGAGCACTCGTTGCATCGCTGTTCTGGACCGTTACGAGCATGTCGAGCAGCGAAGAGATAGAGGCGTTCTGCAATCTGCTCAGCGCAATCCTCATCCTTGGCGCTATCGCCATATTCCTTTACTCAGGCATGAGGAAGAAACTCGATGTCTATAGCTCATTCATTGAGGGCGCGAAAGGTGGTTTCCAGACAGCCGTATCGCTCATTCCTTACTGCGTAGCCATACTCGCTGCCATCGGTGTCTTTAAGGCAAGCGGATGTCTCGGTATGCTGATGGACGGGCTGAAGTACTGCGTTGAGAGTGTGGGAGGCAACAGCGACTGGGTTGTTACGCTGCCTCAGATGATTCTGAAACCACTGAACGGCGCTGGTGCACGTGGCGTAATGCTCGACACATGGACCACCTACGGCACAACATCGTTTGTAGGTCATCTCGCCAGCATACTGCAAGGCTCTACCGATACGACATTCTACATCCTCACCATCTACTTCGGTAGCGTTGGCATAAAGAAGTATCGCTATGCCGTAGGTGCAGGATTGCTTGCCGACTTTGCCGGTGTCTGCGCAGCAGTCATGATTTCTTACTTCTTCTGGGGATAAGGTCGCACGGGGTGCGAAGTTAAAGAGTTAAGGAGTTAAAGAGTTAAGGTACCTTTCTTTTTTTAACACAGAGACACCGAGGACACAGAGATCACAGAGATATTGGAGTACCATTCGGACAACTACAAACTGCATAGTCCTCAAAAAACTCCGTGTCCTCTGTGACCTCTGTGTCTCTGTATTGAAAAATAGCAAGGACATTTTTCTAAACCACAGGCAATAAATACGGGATTATTGCGTTATACACTTAATGGCAATCATCAGGAAAATAACATTCATACTCGTTGCGATGCAGTGCACTATGACAGCCATAGCACAAGAAAGGACGGTAGAAAACCGCCCTTACACTGACTTGCGCCCATTCCATTTCGGTGTTATCGTCGGCACGCATCTGCAGGATCTGGAACTCAACAACGTAGGTCCGATAACCATCACCGATGCCGAAGGCAACAGCATTGACTCATACGTCGCTGTCGATCAGGACCGTTGGGACCCAGGTTTTCAAGTCGGTGTGCTTGGCGAAGCGCGTCTTGGCGCACACGCTGCACTGCGAGTTGCCCCTATGATGCTGTTTGGAAACCGTCATCTTACGTTCCTTAACTTCACAAAACCGAATGACAAAGGCGGACCGACAGAAGAGCGTCAGAACCTAAAGTCGGTTTACATTGCAGGCGTTGCCGACCTGATTTTCAGTGCGAAACGCTTCAACAACCATCGCCCTTACATGCTCATCGGCATGACACCGGTGCTCAATCTGACCAGCCGCGACAACGATTACCTGCGTCTGAAGAAGTCAGACCTGTTCTTTTCCGTAGGCCTTGGCTGCGACATGTACCTTCCTTTCTTCAAGCTACGCCCAGAACTCAAGTTCATGTATGGTCTGACGAACAGCATGGACATGGGCCATGCCGACCGTCTGAAAGACCTGAACATGCAGTCGTATGCACGTTCGGTGGATAAGACTCGCTCAAAAATGATCTGCCTATCGTTCTACTTCGAGTAGGTTCATGATGATCTTGCCAACGTAGATTGCCGACTTTCCGTTCTGATCTACTGGCACAAGCCTGTCATCATGGTCGTATGCGTGACGCAATTCCTTAAACTTCGTGTGCGAATGCCCACCAAGAACGAGGTCCACATATTTAGTTTCCTTTATCATTGCGATATCGTTATCTTCGCCCCATCCTAAGTGGGAGATGCAGATAACGACATCGCATTTTTCGTTTTCCTTAAGTTCTACGGCTGTCTTCAGTGCCGATTCTGACGGGTCGTTGTACTTCACGCCACTGAAATTCTTTACATCCACCAATCCTTCGAGCTTCGGACAGACAGCAAAGATGCCCACCTTCACGCCCTTACGGTTAAGCACGACGTATGGTTTCACCAGCCCTTCGAGCGCTGTTCCGGTGAAATCGTAGTTTGAACAGACAAAGGGGAAGTTAGCCATACGGATGAGACGGGCAAGGTTTTCGATGCCGAAGTCCCACTCATGATTACCAATCGTGATTGCATCCAGCCCCATCTTGTTCATCAATCCAATCTCAACGTCGCCGCGGAACATGGTGTAATAGGACGAACCCTGGCAGAAATCGCCCGAGTCGATGTACAGCAACTCCGGGTCTTTCTCACGTTCTTCCTTCAGCATCGTTATTCTTCTGAGGAATCCTCCCCTACCAGCGACGGTGGTGTCCGACAGGTTTGGGTTCATCGGGAGTATGCATGAGTGGGTGTCGTTGGTATGAAGTATTGTGAGATACTTATCGTTCTGTGCGTAGCAACCTACTCCGAAGAGCAGCGCAAAAGCAAATAATACTATCTGTCTCATTATTTTTTATCGTTGCGTATAACCTTAATTCTTCCTTCAATCTTACTATCCACTACCTCGCCTGCTGCCATCTTCTCGCGGAAATAGTCAGCAATGAGCACTCTGGTGTTAGCACTCTCGTCAGTATAAACCTTCAAATCCTTGGCGTTTCTTAGTTCACGGAAGCCATCGTTGCCCTGAATCAGATAGTCAATCGTGGCGATACGGTACATCTTTTTATCGCTAATCTTCTTACCATCAAGCTTCAACGATGTCAGTTTCAGTTCCTTCCCCTCACGCAGATACTCCGCTTCGATGCCCTTTGAGACAGCAGCGCCACGCGACATCATCTGTGTAAAGAGCGTCTTCAGCTGCTTTCCGGTGAGCGAAAGGAAGCAAATCTTGTTCTCAAACGGTGCGATATCGACCACGTCGCCGAACGTAACGTCGCCCGAAGGCAACGCAGCACGGATGCCACCAAGATTGTACATGCCCACGTCTGGGTGCTCATCGTACTTGCTTCCGCTCCATAACATGATGTCAGCCAGCAAGTTTCCGAGTTCGCTCTCTGGGAAAAACGACTTCATGTACTTAGCACTCTTGCCCACAAGAGGCGACATCACCGAATCGACCTCATGCCTATAAGGCGCAAGGAAGTCAGCACCCTCAGCATCATCGGCATAATGACTGTCTATCAATATGCGCTCTCCGCTAACGCTTGCCACACGAAAGCCCTGTGCGCAGGCACTTGCCGAGACAAGCGATGCTACTGCCAACGCCAGTAAGTATTTCTTCTTTTCCATGTTTTTTGCTATGTTATTTGACTATTCTCTGCAAAGTTAGTCATTTATTCTGAAATAAGCAAAGATAAATTTGCGTAAATGTTTATTTTTCATTAATTTTGCATCGCAATGTACTAACGGAAGAATCATTCCGCCTGAAAATACTAACCAAATGATAAAGAAAACATTACTGATGGCTGTGGCAATGCTGATGAGTGTGCTTGCCCATGCCGAGAATTATCCGTTTCGCTCCGATTACCTGTGGGTAACAGTGCCCGACCACGCCGATTGGCTATACAAAACCGGCGAGAAGGCATCCATCGAGGTGCAGTTTTTCAAGTATGGCATACCGCGCGATTGCGAGGTTTCGTACACCATCGGCGACGATATGCTCGACGCTGATGCACAAGGCACAATCCGTCTTAGTGGCGGACGCGGCAAGATTAGTGCCGGAACGAAGAAGACACCGGGCTTCCGCGACATCGTTTTGACAACGAAAGTGGATGGCAAGGAGTACTCACACCATGTCAAAATTGGTTTCTCGCCAGAGAAAATCGTACCTTTCACCAAGGAGCCTTCTGACTTTTCTACCTTCTGGAAGCTACAGAAGGAGAGTCTGAAGAGCACACCTTTGTCCTACACTCGTGAGCGTGCGGAGGAGTATTGCACAGACTTGATACTCTGCGACTTAATAAAACTGCGCATAGACAAGACTCATTCTGTCTATGCATACCTTACATATCCCCGCAACGCCCAGCCAGGAAAGCATCCTATATGTATATGTCCTCCAGGTGCAGGCATAAAGACCATCCGCGAGCCTTTGCGCCATCGCTACTACGCCGAGAACGGATTCTTACGCCTGGAGATGGAGATTCACGGTCTGGATCCACGCCTCAGCGAGGAGACTTTCAGCGATATCAGCAAGGCGTTCGGTGCAAAAGGCAACAACTATCTTGAGAACGGACTGGACAATCGTAACAACTACTACATGCGTCACGTGTATCTTGCCCTCGTCCGCGCCATCGATTTCATGACCACCTTGCCGGAATGGGACGGCCGAAACGTGGCTTATCAGGGTGGTTCTCAGGGCGGAGCGCTCAGCATGGTGGCAGCAGGCATCGACACTCGCGTAACACATTGCGTGGTCAACCACCCAGCATTGTCAGACATGGCGGGCTATTCGGAGAAGGGACGCACAGGTGGTTACCCTCACTTCAACCGCACTACGGGCATGTTGACGCCTGAGAAGATAAAGACGATGGCATACTACGACGTCGTGAACTTTGCCCGTCACATCTCCTGCCCTACCCTGATGACGTGGGGATACAACGACAACACCTGTCCGCCAACTACTTCCTACGCCGTATGGAACACGCTAACCTGCGAGAAAGAGGCTCTGCTCACGCCTATCAACGAGCACTGGACGTCTGACGAAACGGAGCGTGGACACATGGAATGGATAAAGAAGCATCTGAAGTAAAGTTACGTTTCATGACATGATTCAGTGCTTTTCATGATGCGAATGGTATTGATTCATGTTGTAAAGACTGAGTAATTACAATGTAAAGACTCAGTAATTACACTGTAAAGACTGAGTAATTACACCGTGATTACTCAGTCTTTACGTTTTAAAAGGCTACGATTCACATCATGAAAGGTATTGATTCGTATCGTGAAAGGTAGTTTTTTAAATAACACAGAGGCACTGAGGACACTGAGGACACGGAGTTTTTGGAGAGGACTATGCAGCATATTTTATACCGCATGGCACTCCAAAATCTCTGTATTCTCAGTGTCCTCCGCGTCTCTGTGTTAGAAAAAGATCACCACCCCATATTTCCTTGAAGTGTCAATTTTTTTTAATTATCATACATCTTTTACCTATTATTAATAAATATTTATTAACTTTGCCATGATTTTCTAATTTACAGAACGCTTAATCTAACGAGAAAGACTATGGTACAAGCTAAGGATTATGATTCCATCGTAAAAGAAGCAGCCGAAAGGGTGTTCAAATCCATGGAGCCACGCGTATCTGAACGCCAGATGAAACAACTGCGTGACGCATTCGAATTTGCACGCGAGGCACACAAAGAACAGCGTCGCAAGTCGGGCGAACCTTACATTATCCACCCTATTGCTGTAGCACAGATTGCTGCCGAGGAACTCATGCTTGACACAAACTCTGTCACTGCATCATTCCTGCATGATGTTGTCGAAGACACACCATACACCGTTGACGACATCACCGAGCGATTCGGGGAGGACGTTGCCTTCCTCGTTGACGTGGTAACAAAGAAGAAAAAGAACACGTACAAGACATCGAAGCAGGTCGATAACTACCAGCAGCTGCTGGCTTCAATGCAGTATGACATCCGCGCACTTATGGTCAAGCTGGCGGATCGTCTGCCCAACATGCGCACTTTGGCAAGCATGCGACTGGACAAGCAGATGAAGATAGCTGGCGAAACGGACTATTTCTATGCGCCATTGGCTAATCGTCTCGGACTGTTTGACGTAAAAACCGACCTCGAAAATCTGTCTTTCCGTTACCGTTGCGGACTGGAATATACTGACATCTGCATCTGTCTGGACAAGGACAAGCACGACAATGAGGCTCGTCTGAAGGAGTTTACCAACATCGTTGAGAAAATCCTGCAGCAGGCAGGCATAACAGCGAAGGCTAGTGTCTATTGGCGTGCACCATATAGTATATGGAGACGCATGAAGGAAAACCACAAGGACTACTGGCATCTGGACAATCGCTACTACGTCCGCATTACCTTTGACACTCCTGCCGACAGCAAAACGACCGAGAAGGACATCTGCCTGCGCATCTATTCGCTGCTCACCGACTTCTACAACGAGAAGCCGGGATCGTTCCAAAACCTTATAGATCAGGGCCGTGAGAATTCATATAAGTCTATCAACGTGATGCTTCTATCGACTGATGGCATCTGGGAGGACGTCCAGATTTGTTCTAATCGTATGGTCCGTGCGTCTCGTTTCGGATGCATGGCAGAGGTGGCGAGCCGCGCAGAGACTCGTAACGTGGGCGACGGTGTTAGCCTTGATAGCGTCACGGAGTGGATAGAGAAGTTCCGAAAGGTGCTGAAGGAGATTGCCGATGAGTCGCAGAACCAGTCGTACATTGAGAAAATCAAGGAGTCGCTCTATTACGACGACGTACTGGCTTTCACTCCTATGGGCGAGCCAAAAGTGCTGCCGAAGGGTGCAACAGCCATCGATTTCGCCTTCGAACTGCATTCTGAGATTGGTCTTCATGCTAAATACGCACGCATAAACGGTCGTCTCATGTCGGTGAAGACCGTGCTGAAGCGTGGCGATTGTGTAGAAATCGGAACCGACGAGAAGGCTCTTCCAAAGACCGATTGGCTCAACTGCGTGCAGAGTTACAAGGCAAAACGACACCTGCGCTCGTTCTTTGCCGAGGAGCTTTCTAAGCAACAGTACCAGCGTTGCCCTTGTTGTCTGCCGCTTCCTGGTGGCGATACCATCGGCTATCGTGAGGAAGACGGTTCCATTACGCTCCATCGACGCAACTGTCAGGAAATCATTACGCTGGCGTCTAAGCACGGAGACAACATCGTAAACGTGGACTTCCACGAGGAACCAGAGAAGCAATACCCTGTGACTATATGCATAAAGGGCATCGACCGCTATCATTTCCTCATCGATGTGGTAAACAAGATAACGAACGATCTGCGTCTTTCCATCGACTCTCTGCATACGGTGACGCACGATGAGATTATAGATCTGACCGTAACTTTCTTCGTTCATTCTGTCCGAGAGTTGGTTTCCGGCATGCAAAGTCTATACTCCATCCCTGGCGTTGACGAGGTAAGGCAGGAGGAAGATTAGGCATAACGGCTCAATAACATTTAACACTGAGACACTGAGAACTTTTTAATGAATAATTAATAATGAATAATGAATAATTGAAAAGGTGCTGCATAGAACTCTAAAAACTCCGTGCCCTCTGTGTCCTCAGTGTCTCTGTGTTAAAAAAAACAGGGCATCTGAGTAACTACGACAAGGCATATACCCTTTGAAAAAATAGAACAAACATTTTTCATAAATATGAACAATAACATAACTCCCGTCCTTCTGCTGACCGGATACCTCGGAAGCGGAAAGACAACTCTGCTCAATAGAATACTGAACAACAAGCAAGGCATCCGCTTTGCAGTGATAGTCAACGACATAGGCGAGGTGAACATCGACGCCGACCTTATCCAGCGTGGCGGTGTTGTAGACCAGGGCGACGAGTCGCTCGTGCCTCTTCAGAACGGCTGTATCTGCTGTACACTCAAGATGGACTTAGTACAGCAGCTGCAGGATCTGCTCAAGATGCAGAAGTTTGACTACATCGTAATCGAAGCTTCGGGCATTTGCGAACCGACGCCTATTGCCCAAACCATCTGTTCTATACCTATGATGGGACCTGAATACTGCCAGAATGGCGAGGCAAAGCTTGACAATATCGTCAGCGTTGTTGACGCTTTACGACTCAGAGATGAGTTTGGCGGCGGACTTGACCTATTGAAGGAAGGCCTCGACGAGGAGGATATAGAGAATCTTGTAATACAGCAGATTGAGTTCTGCAATACCATTCTGCTCAATAAGGCTTCTGAAGTTACGCCTCAGGAGTTAGGTCGTGTACGCGAAATTCTGCACACCATACAGCCAAAGGCTGACATCATAGAGTGCGATTACTGCGATGTTCCACTGGAAAACCTGCTCAACACGGGCGTGTTTGACTTCAACACGGTTGCCGCTTCGGCTACTTGGGTGCAGAAGATAGAACAGCATCTCGACGAGATGGAGGATGATGACGACGACGATGACCACCATCATCATGACCATGATGAGCATCATCACCACCATGATCATGACGATCATGACGACCAACATGAGCATCATCACCACCATGAGCATGATGATCATGATGAGCATGAGCATCATCACCACCATCATCACCACCATCACCATGACCATGAAGACCATCCTGAGGGTTGCACCTGTGGTCATTGCCATCACAATGAGGAGACGGGCGAGGCTGAGGAGTATGGCATCGGCACCTTCGTTTACTACGCTCGCGCACCATTCTCGCTGACAGAGTTCGACCATTTCGTGGCTCGTCTCTGGCCTAAGAACATCATTCGTGCCAAGGGTATCTGCTATTTCGCTGGCGAAGAGGAGATCTGTTACGTCTTCGAACAGGCAGGAAAGCAGGTCAGCTTGCGCAATGCAGGACAGTGGTATGCTACCATGCCGGAGGACGAACTGCGCGAATTTGTGCAGAACAACCCAGATGTGCTGCGCGATTGGGACCCAGAATACGGCGACCGTATGCAGAAACTGGTATTCATTGGGCAGCATCTCGATCGCAAGGAGATAACAAGACTCCTTGACGATTGCCTTGCAAAATAGTTCGTAAAACACCCAAAAACCGACAAACCGATTATGAGCGAGCGATGGAAGGGGACATGGATTGCGCTGCTTTTGGTATTCCTGCATGTGCTGAACGCAGGTGCAGAGACTATCAATCCGCGTAGTCACGTCACCAAGATACTGCAGGACAAGAGCGGAATGGTATGGTTTGCCACGTGGAATGGACTCGTCCGTTACGACGGAAACCGTCAGACGACGTTCAAACCGAAGGCTGGAGACGGCAGTGGTATCACCAACGACCGCATCAGAAACATAGTTTTGGCAGACGATGGCAACATCCTTTGCCGCTTCGATGAGCAGGTTTATGTCTTCGACCTTAAGTCCTATTCCTTCCGTTGTCTGCCCGAAAAGGAGGCGAAACGTGCCATGACGCGACTCACAAATGAGCATTCGCTTCTCACACCTTATCAGGAACTGACCATCAACGGCACCACTTACAGCAACATCAGGCAGGATTTCAAGGACAGCCAAGGCAACAGATGGCTGATGTTTGACAGCGAAATAGTGCGCATTCCGGTGATTGCGAGGCATGGCGAACGCATCAATCAGCTGGCGTCTGACGTCATTCGTGACATCTATCGTGACCGGGATGGACGCATCTGGATAGCCGGACGCGACAAGCATCAGCTTGCTTTGTTCGACAAATCGCTCTCTTTAATTGGATATCTCGGCAAGGATGGCATGCTGCATCCTGAGCAAACGGACTTCGCTCCGGTTTATACCATCTTTCAGGATAAGGATGGTTACATTTGGCTTGGCACAAAACCGGAGGGCATTTTCCGTCTGAAACCGCGTTCGGGTGGCAAGGGTTATGACATTGAGCATATCGGAAAGTCAAACGCAACGCTGTTTACGGATTCGCCATACGGTTTCGCTCAGGACAAGAAAGGCCGCCTTTGGGTGGCATCAAACCGTGATGGATTGTTGTATATCGATAATCCTAACGCAGCGAATATTAACGATTTACATGGTGTTTCGCTACAAAAGGCGACCAAATCGTTCCCTGCCGATGCTGCAAGAATGCGTAAATTGCTCATCATGGACGATGGAACGTTGCTCGCAACGACTACCATGGGCTTGCTCGTTGTGGATAATATCTATAAGCCAACGAACCAACTCACCATGCGTCTCCATACCCGTGAGGCTGAGAACGCCAACAGTTTGTCGTCAAGTGCGTTGATGAACATCGTGAGCGATGCTGCTCATAACGTTTTCATCGGCACAGAGAGTGGTGGCGTCAACATGCTGACGTCTAAGGATATACATGCCGAACATCTTACGTTTAAGCACTTTTCGGAGGCCAATGGTCTGGAAATGGACGTGGCACAGGGACTGCTTATGCTGGCGGATGGCCGTCTTTTGGTGCAATGTAGTTATGGAATCTCGGTCATAAACAGCAGTAATGGCACCATCGACAACTACGGAATGAACTTCTGGAACGCATCTTCGGCGTTCTCAGATTGTAATCCTCTGATGCTTGATGATGGCAGATTGCTCTTCGGAATGACAGATGGACTGCTCCTTTTGCCATACAATCAGCTTTCGCAGCAAGGCTTTAAGCCACGCATTGCCTTAACATCGCTATCGTTGAACGGCAGCGAAACGAATTTCGCTATTGACAATATGGAGACCATTACGTTGTCTCCGTCGCAGCGCGACCTTACCCTTTCGTTCGCCGCCCTTGACTACAGGGCCGTCGAACCGTTGCTTTACCGCATCCGAATGTCGCCTGACGAGCCATGGAGTGCACCTCTTCCTACCAACGAACTGGTGCTTCAGGACCTCAGTCCTGGCACATACACTCTGCAGATTTGCTCTTCCAATGCCGATGCTCAGTGGTCAGACAACGTCCGAACGCTAACGATCATCGTCCAGCCGACATTCTTTGAGGCATGGTATGGCATCCTCTTCCTCATCGTTTTGGGCATGATCATCGTCAGCGCCATTACTTACACCTTATTTTATATACGCAATATCAACCACGAACGAAACCAGACGCGCGAGGCTTACCTATCGCTCATGGCTGAGCGTAATAAGGAACGTGCCAAGGCAGAAGAGCAAAGCGCAGCAACAGGAGTGGCAGTTGAGCCTGCCGAACCTGTCATCGTGAGCAGTCTTTCAGAAGAAGACGAAGCGTTCATGAATCGTCTGATGACGTTCGTTGAGCAGAACATCGGCAATAGTGATGTAAATGTCAACGACATGGCAGAGGCAACTGCCACAAGCCGTTCTGGTCTTGCACGACGCATGCACAGCCTTTTGGGTGTCACACCTGCAGACTTTTTGAGGGAAGCCCGACTGAAACGTGCTGCCCAGATGCTGACAGACACACGCAAAACAAATTCAGAAATAGCATACGCATGTGGTTTTTCTGACCCTAAGTACTTCGCAAAGACTTTCAAGACAAAGTTTGGCAAATCGCCTCGCGAATACCGCGAAGAGGGGGAATAATTGCTCAAAATACGCCTATTTACACTAAAATGCCCATTAATGGATAGTTTTTCACCCATTAATGGGCATTATTTCGCCCTATATTTCCTATATTATAAGTAATTTTGCACCCAGTAAAGAGCCTCCACATCAACCCCAATGGCTCTTTTAGTTCGCAGAAAATGCGACACCCCACCCTATTTAATATTAACTAACTATTCACTAAAACCCAAAAAACAAACATTCATTATGAAGAAAAAAGTTTTAGCAGCCTTGATGCTGTTGGCATGTCTCTTCGTAGCAACGGGTGCCAGTGCACAGAAGAAAAAGGTGCACACCATCGGCGACTCGACTATGCAGACCTATGCTGACACTGACACCAAGCGCGGCTGGGGACAGATGTTACAGCAGTTCTTCAATGCTAACAACATCACCGTCAACAACCGTGGCAAGTCTGGTGCATCGTCAAAGTCATTCTACAAAGAGTCGGCCTACTGGCCAACACTCGTTACTGGCGGCACTGACCAGATGCAGCCAGGCGACATTCTCGTAATCCAGTTTGCCCATAATGACGAGAAGTCAAATGGTACTGATGGCGATGAGGTAAACGCTCTTGGTGGCGAACAGGTCGATTATCGTGGCACTACGCCTTACGACACCTACAAGAAGACACTCCGAGACTACATCAATGAGGCTAAGAAGATGGGCGTAAAGCCTGTCCTCTGTGGACCTATCTGCCGTAAGTACCTCAAGGATGACGGTGGCAAGAAGGTTAACCGTGCTGGTCGCCATGACCTTGGTGATGGTTTCTCAAAGATAGTTGACGGCAAAGTCACTACAGGCAACAAGATCGATGCTGACGATCACACCATGGACTACCCATACCAGATGCAGCAAGTTGCACTGGAATACGACGACGTTCCATACATCGACCTGACCACAGCAACAAAGGAGATGTACGAATCCTATGGTGATGCATACTGCACAAGCAACATCTTCTGCCCAGATGACGGCACACACCCTGGCCCAATGGGTGCTACTCTCATCGCACGCCTCTTCGCAACATTGGTACACAACCAGGCTAACGGTGGCGAGACAGACGCTAAGCGTGCTGCAGTTCTTCAGGAACTCGATGCAGACATCATTCTCTCAAGCGACATTTCTTTCTCGCCTACTACTGGCGATATGGGTTCTGTATATGCAGGCCAGACACTCGTTAAGGAATTCAACGTTAGCGGTTTCGGTCTCACTCCTGCTGAAGGCAATGTGAAATTCACTGTTGACGGCGACTATACTATATCTACCGACAAGCAGAACTATGGCAAATCTGCCGAGGTTAGCTATGACGGTTCTACTCTTATCAAGACCATTTACGTCAAGATTGATGCTTCTGGCACAGGCGAACTCAAAGGCACTCTGACCGCAAGCAATGGCGCAACAAGCAGCAATCTTGCACTTTCTACAAAGATTGTATCACTCGAAGGCGGCGTTGAGGTTAGCGCGGTATGGCCTCTCACAACAGATGATAAGGCCATAACAACTGGTCCTATCGATGCTATCGGCGAGTCTTGGGAAGGCATGAAGGTAGCAAACTATAACAACATCAACTCTGCTGCCGTTTGGCCTGAGGAATCTGGCTACGACGCTTCGCATAAGACTCAGCGCAACGGCACACTCGATGGCAACTGGCCTGCTGGCGAAATCGACGAGGTTTCAACACGTTATATCCAGTTTGCAGTACAGGCTCCAGCCGAGACTGATATCAATGTTGACAAGATTTCAATGTATGTTGCTGGCGCAGGTGGTTCGGGCATGCGTTGCAAGGTTTACTATTCAACAAGTTCAAACTTCGCAGACCCACAGCAGATTTATGCTAACACCTCAATGGCTGGCAACACAGCATACTACGTTGAGGCAAAGCCAACATTCAAGCTCTCAGAGGGCGAGCGCCTTTACATCCGCGTTTACCCTTGGTATAATGGTGCTGCCTCAGGCAAGACAATCTGTCTCTCTGACGTAACTGTACATGGTTATGCTACAGCTGCTGAGTCTGGCCAGGCTGAAATGGACCCAACAATCTACAACTTCGGTATGGGTCGTGAACTCAGCGAGGACGGAACAGCATTCGTTGACGCAGCAGAGAAGCTCATGGGCAAGGCTCCAGAGCACGTGACTGTTACTCTTCATAACGGCTCTTGCAACAACTACTCAAGCAAAGCAGGCAATGTCACCCATGGCACTACAACTACTATAGCAGCACCTGACCGCATCCGCAACTACTGTACAACACATAACGCAGCCGTTAAAGATTTCGACGACCACCTCTTCTGGGGCTTTAAGGTTGCCATTGACGAAGGTTATCAGCTCAACATCAACAAGATTTTCGGCGACTTCTACGCAGAGAAGAACGGTTGTGCCTACAAGATGGGCGTGTTCACATCTGACGCTGAGGATGCAACTCCTCTCTATATGAGCGATGTTAAGAGCATCGGTAACATCCAGACTATTGGCAGCGATAACGTTGCTACTACTATCGACGCTACTGAAATAGCAGCACTCAAGGAACTGACAGGCACCGTTTACCTCCGTTTCTACTGGTGGATAAACAGTACTGCTGCAGGAGCTGTGCTTAAGGACTTCAACATCGACGCACAGATTGGCAAGGCTGCAACTACCACTAAGTATGCACTCAAGACAAGCGTTACTCCAGAGGGCGCTGGTACTATCAGCGTTGACCCAGACCTTTCGGCATATAAGGAAGGTTCAAAGGTAACTCTCACTGCAAAGAAGAACTTCGGTTATAAGTTCGTTGAGTGGCAGGACGCTGAAGGTGCAACAGTATCTAACGATGCAACTACCAGCGTTACTATGGATGCAGCAAAGACACTGACAGCTGTTTTCGAGACAGTTCCTGTTTATACTGTTGACGCTCTCGTAAAGAACGACCTCGACCTCGCTCTTGGTTCTGTTACTCTTACTCCTAACGAGCACAACGGCAAGTATGAGGAAGGCACACAGGTTACTCTCAAGGCAGAGAGTTCAAAGATTCTGAAGTTCATGAACTGGGAGGACTACTCAACAGCCAACCCACGTTCTATCACTGTTGACAAGGACATGACCGTTACAGCAAACTACGAGATTCAGGACTTCATAGCAGTATTCGACGCAAGCACTGTAGAAGGTTATGCTGACCGCGTGTCATATCCATTCAGAGCAGACATGACATGGGACAACCAGCGCAACGCAACATCGCAGATTGTCCGCGTAGATAACGGCACAGCTGTTAAGGGACAGGGTTCTACTCCTGTTGTCCGCAATCGTAAGAGTGTAGTGCTCTCTAGCATCAACGGTCTCTATCAGAACGGTTACAACACTACCGACATCGCATGGCAGTATCAGTTCTCTACAAAGGGATTCACATCTGCACGCATCGAGGCTGACATGGCTGCAAAGAACGCTGCCTCAAAGAATTGGAAGGCACAGTACTCGCTTGACGGAACAACCTATACCGACATAAAGGAATGGCAGGTAACAGCCAACACACAGACACCTATCGAACTCGTTCTTCCTGCTGACGCTGTAGGTAAGGATATGGTCTATGTTCGCATCACAGGCGTAGGCGAGGAAATTGCTGGCGCTTCATACGCATTTGACAAGGACTTCGAAGGAATGCGCTACGCATCAAACTCTGAGTCAGGCGTAGGTAACCTCTACATCCTTGGTGAGGCAGAGACAGTTGCCGACGAGGTTGCACCTAAGCTCACATCTACCATCCCTGTTGCCAACGCTACTGGCATCCCTGCTTCTGGCAACATCGTAATCTCTTTCGACGAGAAGATTCAGCTCTCTAACAAGGTTAACGGCATTGCAACTCTCAACGGCGAGACTCTCACTCCTGTTGCTTCTGCTAAGTCAGTAAGCTTCCAGTATGTAAACCTTGAGTACGGCAAGACATATACATTCTCTATGCCTGCTGGCTATGTTGAGGATAAGTCTGGCAACGCTGCTGATGCAGTAGAGCTCTCATTCACCGTAATGGAGCGCCAGAAGCCAACAGCACGCATCTTCGACGCTGTTGTTGACAAGACTCTTGATCTGAAGTACGGCGAGAGCATCGCTGCTACTGAGACAATGCCTAAGCAGTATCGTTACATCCAGGATGCTATCAACGATGCTCCTGCTGCAAGCACAAAGCCATACCTTATTTATATTAAGGAAGGTTACTACGACGACGCTAACCCATACTTCAACGATAGCTATGGTCAGCGCTACGACCTCAGCAAGCCTGATGGTAAGGGTGCCTATGAGGTTATCAACAACTCTGTAAACGGTAACGGTACAGACAAGTCTGACCCTTCAAAGAAGTATGACGACTGTAAGCTAATCTTCATCAACAAGCCTAACGTTCACCTCATTGGTCAGGCTACTGACAAGGTAACTATCGCAACAGACCGTATGGACGGTGGCGACGCTTCACGTCCTGAGAAGGTTTGGTATCACGTAAACGCTGGTGCTGCCGTTGAGATCCAGAAGGGTGGCGATGACGCTCTCCTCTCAACCCTCACCATCGACAACGAGAACTGGACAAAGGAGAAGAAGGCTGGCCCACAGGCTCTCTGTCTTAACACCGAGGCTGACCGTCTCGTATTCAACGAGCTCAACGTTCAGTCTTACCAGGACGACTACAAGTGCTCGGGCACATACAACCGCGCATTCTGGTTCAAGTCACGCTTTGAGGGTGCTGTTGACTACATCTACGGTGACTGCGACGTATGGTTCGAGGAGTGTATTCAGGACATCTGCCGCGACAAGGGTGGTTACATCGTAGCACCTTCTCACCCACTTGAGACACGATGGGGTTATGTGTTCAACAACAACATCATCAAGTCTTCTACGTTCGGTGCTGACTGTCAGGTATGGCTCGGCCGCCCATGGCACAACTATCCTAAGACAGTCTTCATGAACACTAAGGTTGAGACCAAGACATACGACCTCTACTGGGCTGAGACAATGGGCGGACTTCCTGCTATCTGGGCTGTGAAGAACCTCTACGACAAGAATGGTGTTGCCCTCTCTGAGGAGTCACGCTCTTCTTACTACGCTATCCAGCCTGATGGCCACTTCGCTGAAGGCACATACACTTCAAAGGTTGACAACGGCGACGGCAGATACAAATACACCAACGCCAACACCAAGAACTCTCTCACAAACGATGAGTTGGCAGAATATACTATCCAGAACGTTCTCTCTGGTGACAAGACGACAGAGCCTTCTGGCTACTGGAATCCTCTCACACAGGTTGAGAAGACCGCTACTCCTGCTATCACAGTCAATGGCAACATCGCTAAGTGGACAGCTGACGAGTATGCTATCTGCTACGTTGTAACAGTCAACGGCAAGCCATCTGCATTCGTTACTGATGCACAGTACGTTGGTACCGAGGGCGAGGTTGTTACTGTCCAGTCAGTAAACGAGAATGGTATCCTCTCTGCAATGTCTCAGGAAGTCACTCTGACAACAGCGACATCAGTAATTGCTGTTGAAGACACCACAGGTTCTGCACGAACAGCCACCGGTATCTACACCATCGATGGCAAGAAGACCAACAATGCCGAGAAGGGCATCGTCATCATCAATGGCGTTAAGACCGCAAGAAAGTAACCAACTTAACAAAATTTACACATATCAATGCCATTCGGAGCCGTACTATGCTATGCTTCGGATGGCATTTCTTATTGCAACAGCAGATAGAAAGCCCCAACGAGGGCGACTGTATTGCCCGTTCTTTTTAACACGGAGGCACTGAGGACACTGAGAACACAGAGTTTTTGGAGTGCTATGCAGTACGTTTTCTCTCCGAAAGGGAACTCAAAAATCTCTGTGAACCCCATGCCCTCAGTGCCTCTGTGTTATAAAAAAGCGCTGGACCTGAGTTGTCCTGCTTTGTTAAAATAGTGTTAACGTAAATGTACAAAAATTAAAATACGAAAAAATTACTACTCAAGTTTAGGTATTTCGATTATTCTTGCTAACTTTGCAGTATAAAAATTAGGTATATTTTAGTATTAACAAATAAAAAAACAACAAAACTATGGCTTACGTAATTAGCGAGGATTGTATCGCATGCGGTACATGTATCAGCGAGTGCCCACAGGAGGCAATCAAGGAGGGTGATATCTATTCAATTGATCCTGAGCTTTGTGTTGACTGCGGCTCATGCGCAGACGTTTGTCCTAACGAGGCTATCAGCCAGGGCTAAAACAAGCGAAAACTACTTTAACGCATAGGGCGGCTTCCCGAAAGGGATGCCGTCCTTTTTGCGTTTAAATACCCTTCATGATGTGAATGGTAACGGTTCATGATGTGAAAGGTAACCTTTCATGATTCGAATGGTAGCAATTTATGGTGTAATTACTGAGTAATCATCTTGTAATTACTCAGTAATCACAACGTAAAGACTGAGTAATCACAGTGTAATTACTCAGTCTTTACAACGTCTTTTCTCAGTCTTTACAGTATAAAAGGCTACGATTTGGGGGATGAAAAGCATTGATTCACAAAGTGATTGGTAACGGTTTAGAGAATGACGGGCAAAGATTACAAGAATTATGAGTAACGGTTTAGAGAGTGATAGGTAAAGATTGAGAGAACAATGGGTAGAGGTTAAGGGAACGATAGGGAACGGTTAAGGGAACGATTGGTAACGGTTAAGGTAACGACTGGAAACGAATCGGAACATGATTTGTTCGTTTAAATCAACCAAGTAGCAGGCAAGTGCGGTTCTTTTGGTTAAAAAATATAAGTTTTTTTATAAACAAGGTATATATATAAATTATTTTTTGTAACTTTGCAACGTGGTGTATATGCACTTTTTCAGCAAAAATATGAAATGGAACGAGGTAATAGGACAAGACAATGTGAAGGACCGGCTCAAGGGGTTGGTTGCTGATGGTCGTATTCCTCATGCCATAATGCTTGCCGGAGATACGGGAAACGGCACGCTGGCATTAGCAATGACGATGGCGTCTGCGTTGCTTTGCCAAGGCCGATTGGACACGGGCGGCGGCGGAATGTTTGCCGATGAATTGCCTGCCGAACCTCAACCAGAGGCTTGCGGACACTGCCCTCAGTGTGCAATGCTGAGCAGTTGGCATCATCCAGACCTACACTTCTCGTTCCCAACGGTTAAGACCAGCTCGATGGCTACCGACCATAAGCCCGTCAGCGATGACTACATGACGGAGTGGTACAATCTGATAAACAGCGAGGGACCTTACATAACGCTCACCCAATGGATGGACGCGATGGGGGCAACGACTCAGCAAGCCATCATCACTGCTGCCGAAAGCGATGCGCTGTCGCGTAAGATTTCGCTGAAAGCGAGTCAGGGTGGCTACAAGGTTGCCATAATATGGTTGGCAGAAAGAATGAACGACGAGAGTGCAAACAAGATTCTCAAGACGCTGGAGGAACCTACCGACAGCACCGTCTTCATACTCTGCGTGGAGCGTCCGGAACTGTTGCTCGAAACCATTCGCAGCCGTGTGCAGCGCATAGACGTGCCAAAAATCGAGGAGGAACCTCTGAAGGATGCCCTGATGCGACGCAGAGGACTGGACGAGGAGGTAGCGAGACGACTGGCACGCGCTACCGACGGCAGTTGGACAAAGGCCGTTGAGTTGCTCGAACCAGACTCAGAACAGAGGATGTTCCTTGACATGTTCATCATGATTATGCGCTACGTCTATAGCCGAGACGTGCGAGGCATGAAGAAATGGAGCGACACTGTGGGCGACGCTAAGTTTGGCAGAGAGAAGCAAAAGCGACTGTTGCAGTACTTCCTGCGCATGGTTCGCGAGGCGTTCATGTCCAACTTCAGGAATCCAGAGCTGTCTTACATGACGCTGGAAGAGGAGCAATTCGTCAGCAAATTCGGCCGTTTCATCAACGAGGCAAACGTCATTGACATCAATGCCTTGCTCGAACTGGCGCTGAGGGATATCTCGCAGAACACCAATCAGAAGATAGTCTTCTTCGATACAGCACTACGATTGACCGTATTGCTGCTTAGGAAATAAAGCCCCCCTTTGTCCCCCGAGGGGGAAAACAAACAGAACAACAAATCATTTCCTGCCTATTCGCATCCACGTTAAGGGCTATCGGCAGGGCAAAAAACAACTATAACATTGAATTTCGATAACTTAAAATACATCTCAGGAGCATGTAGCCGCGGACTTTCTGCAAGGGGTTGCGGCCGTCAGGACCACCAGCTGAACACGTATGACTGGCTGGCTGACGTGCCAGGCAATAACCAGACTACCGACCTTGTTGAGGTTCAGTTCAAGAATACACGCAAGGGCTACTACCATAACGTAAACAATCTGGATCTGAAAAAGGGCGACATCGTGGCCGTAGAGGCTTCGCCAGGACATGACATCGGCGTGGTTACGCTGACCGGTCAGCTTGTTAACCTGCAGGTTAAGAAGGCAAATCTGAAGTCGATGGACGACATCAAGCGCGTCTATCGCATCGCCCGTGAACAGGATATAAGCACATGGGAGGAGGCAAAGTCTCGCGAACATGGCACTATGATACAGAGCCGACAGATAGCAAAGGACTTAGGTCTGAAGATGAAGATAGGCGACGTGGAGTACCAGGGCGACGGAAACAAGGCCATCTTCTATTATATCGCCGACGAACGAGTAGATTTCCGCCAGCTCATCAAGGTTCTTGCAGACGTGTTCCATGTACGAATCGAGATGAAGCAGATAGGTGCTCGTCAGGAAGCGGGACGCATCGGAGGCACCGGTCCTTGTGGACGTGAACTGTGTTGCGCTACATGGATGAAGTCGTTCTCTAGCGTTTCGACCAACGCAGCACGCTTCCAGGACATCTCACTCAATCCGCAGAAGCTCGCCGGAATGTGCGCAAAGCTGAAGTGTTGCCTCAACTACGAGGTGGATACCTATATGGAAGCAAGTCGAAAACTGCCTCCTCGCGATGCCATTCTGCAGACTCAGGACAGCGATTACTACTTCTTCAAGCAAGACATCCTGGCAGGTCTCGTCACCTACTCTACCGACAAGCGCCTCGCTTCGAACCTGGAGACAATCTCCGCACAACGTGCTATGGAGGTGTTTGAGATGAACAAGCGTGGCGAAAGGCCAATAGAACTCAACGACGAAGAGGAGGAAGAGGTTGACAACAAGCCACTTGACCTCATAGAAAGTGAGGACATCACACGCTTTGACAAGGCAAAGAAAAAGAAGAAGCGTAAGCCAAACCGCGACCGTCAGCGTGACAATCGCGAGCCAAGGGCTCAGCGCGAAGGGGGCGATGTTCACAAGAAAGAACACAAGAACCACAGCGACGAGCAGCCAAAGGCACAAGCTGACAGCAAGCAAAGCGAATAACGCCGGCGTCTCCCAATACAGAAAACAAAGCATCAAATGCAGAAAACAATTATAGCCTTCATCACTCTGGTGCTGACAATGGCACTTACGGCGTGCGAAACCGACGTGGTTTTCTCGCAGTATAAGCACACTGCGCCGGGCGGATGGGAGAAAAACGAGGCGCTGATATTTGAGGTTGACTCCATGCCAAGCAGCGGAACGTATGCCATGATCATGGGACTTCGCATCAGCGACAGCTACCCTTTCAGGAACCTGCACATGGTGGTGGAGCAGACTATCCTACCCTCTCACCAGATGGTTAAGGACACTCTGACCTGCTGGGTGTCAGACAAGCGAGGCACAATGCTTGGTCACGGCGTGTCGTTCTATCAGTATGACCTGCCCGTCAGGAGGCTTTCGTACAACAAGGGCGATAGCATCTCCATCAGGGTTCGCCACAACATGAAGCGCGAAATACTACCAGGCATAACGGATATCGGCATCACTCTGAAGCAGAGCAGCAGGTTAGGGACGAACAAGAAGAAATAAAAACAAGTTTCGCAGGCTCATATTTCTTAGGAGATAAAGAGAAGATAGCATTGCGAAGATAAAGAGAAGATATAGAGACATTACTATTGTCCCTTTATCTCCGCTATATCTTCCCTATTTCTTCCCTATAACTCCTTAAACTGAAGCAAGCGGAGCTTACGAAGGTTGAATAAGTAAAACAAACATAATATTATAATATTTTTCAGCTATGGCAGAAACAAAGAAAATCAAGACAGCACTGGTTTCCGTTTTCCATAAGGACGGATTGGACCAGCTCTTAGCAAAACTGAACGAGGAAGGCGTAAAGTTCCTCTCTACTGGTGGCACACAGACATTCATCGAGTCGCTCGGATATGAATGCCAGAAGGTAGAGGATGTAACAACATACCCATCAATCCTGGGCGGCCGAGTAAAGACTCTCCACCCAAAAATCTTTGGTGGTATCCTTGGCCGTCGCGACAACGAGGGCGACCAGCAGCAGATGGCACAGTACGAGATTCCAGAGATTGACCTCGTAATTGTTGACCTCTACCCATTCGAGCAGACAGTAGCAAGCGGCGCTTCTGAGGCAGATATCATCGAGAAAATCGACATAGGCGGCATCTCTCTCATACGTGCCGGAGCCAAGAACTTTAAGGACGTAGTCATCATCCCATCAAAGGCAGAGTATCAGGTGCTGCTCGACATCATCAACGAGCAGGGTGCTGAGACAACGATTGAGCAGCGTCGCATGTTCGCTACACGTGCTTTCGGCGTGTCAAGCCACTACGATACAGCTATCAACGGATGGTTTGTAGAGACAGGCAAGTAATAATTTCTGTAATTATTCACTATTAATTATTCATTAGTAAATACTCTCGTCTCCTGTTTTTTTAACACAGAGACACGGAGAACACAGAGAACACGGAGTTTTTTAAGGACTATGCAGCACGCTATAATCCGAATGGCACTCCATAATCTCTGTGAACTCTGTGTCCTCCGTGTCTCTGTGTTAAAAATAAGTTGACTTGATTCATTAATTATTAATTAACACTATGGGTTTCTTTTCTTTTGTTCAAGAAATAGCGATGGACCTCGGAACGGCTAACACTATCATCATCAGCGATGATAAGATCGTAGTCGATGAGCCATCGGTTGTTGCCCTCGACCGCCGCACAGACAAGATGATCGCTGTGGGTGGAAAGGCAAAGATGATGTACGAGAAAACTCACGAGAACATCAAGACAATACGTCCGCTGCGCGATGGCGTTATCGCCGACTTCTCTGCTTGTGAGCAGATGATGCGTGGCTTGATAAAGATGGTACACTCAGGCAACCGCCTCTTCTCGCCTTCTATGCGCATGGTGATTGGCGTTCCTTCAGGTTCTACCGAGGTAGAGCTGCGTGCCGTACGCGACTCTGCTGAGCATGCAGACGGCCGTGACGTGTATCTCATCTTCGAACCTATGGCTGCTGCCATCGGTATCGGTATCGATGTAGAGGCTCCAGAGGGCAACATGATTGTCGATATAGGTGGTGGTTCTACCGAGATTGCCGTCATTTCGCTGGGCGGTATCGTGTCAAACAACTCTATCCGTACTGCTGGTGACGACCTGACTGCCGACATTCAGGAGTACATGTCGCGCCAACACAACGTCAAAGTGTCTGAGAGAATGGCAGAGCGTATTAAGATTCACGTAGGCTCTGCGCTGACAGACCTTGGCGACGAAGCACCTGAGGACTATGTAATCCATGGCCCTAACCGCATCACAGCCCTCCCAATGGAGGTGCCAGTATGCTACCAGGAGATTGCTCACTGCCTTGACAAGACCATCGTCAAGATAGAAAACGCTGTGCTTAACGCACTCGAAAACACTCCACCTGAGCTCTATGCTGATATCGTAAAGAACGGTATCTACCTCTCAGGCGGTGGTGCTCTGCTCCGCGGTCTTGACCGTCGTCTGCAGGCAAAGATAAACATTCCGTTCCACATTGCCGACGATCCACTCCACTCTGTTGCTAAGGGAGCAGGCATTGCGCTGAAGAATGTTGACCGTTTCTCATTCCTTATGAGATAAAAACAGCAGCCGGTAGCCTATGGTTACCTGCTGTAGCATAAACCTATGGTGGCCAACGATGTTGACCATCAATAATGATCAACGACAAATTACAAATTACAGGACCCTCCATACAGGGCCCAGTAGTTTGTAATTTGTAATTCGTAATATCAACAAGGGTGCACAACTTAATAGAATTTCTGCAGAAACACCACCACTGGTTCCTGTTCATACTGCTCGAGGTAGTATCGCTCGTACTGCTCTTTCAGTTCAACAGCTATCAGGGAAGTGTCTATTTCACATCAGCCAACTACGTTTCGGGCAAGGTGTATGAGGCAGAGTCAACCATCCACGAGTTCTTCTCGTTGTCGCGAATCAACAACGATCTCACGCTGCGTAACGTGTATCTGGAGAAGCAGGTGCATGAGTTGAACGAGCGACTGAAGGCGGCTACGGGCGACAGCCTACAGTCAAACGCCATCATGAAGAAGGTAATGGCTGACTATAGGGTTATCCCTGCACGTGTCGTAAGCAATAGCATCAACCGCCAGGACAATCTCATCACGCTCGACAAGGGTACTGCCGACGGCATAAAGCCCGACATGGGAGTGGTCAGCGGCACAGGAATCGTGGGCATTGTCTATCAGGCCACCGAGCACTATAGCATCGTGATACCTGTCCTTTCGTCGCATTCCAACGTCTCATGCAAGATTCTTGGCCGTGAGTTCTTCGGCCATCTGATATGGAACGGAGGCTCACCAAGATACGCATACGTGGACGATATTCCAAGACACGCCCACTTCAAGCTTTACGAAAAAGTAGTAACGTCAGGCTATAGCTCAGTATTCCCGGCAGGCATTCTGGTGGGAAAGATACTCCATGTCTATAATTCTCCTGACGGATTGTCATACCGTCTGATGCTGGAACTATCCACAGACTTTGCCAGTTTGCGTAATGTCTGCGTCATAGACGACCCAACAATGCACGAGCGTCTCAACATATTGAGAGCCGCAGAGGACTCTCTGAAGATAAAGAAAGACTAAGACATGACGACAGATACCTTTAAGCAATTGCTTCTAATGATAGTGCTGGTGCTGGTAC
Organism: Prevotella sp.; assembly: GCA_045643065.1. Taxonomy (GTDB): domain Bacteria; phylum Bacteroidota; class Bacteroidia; order Bacteroidales; family Bacteroidaceae; genus Prevotella. The sequence goes on along the minus strand of JAZUKC010000052.1, from coordinate 6,023 downwards.
AAGCATTGGTGCTCAACCACATACGCCTGTTTGAATGTGCCACTCCTATGCTCTACCTCCTGCTGCCGCTGCATTTCAGCACAGCGCAAAGCAAGTGGAGCTCGCTGCTCTGGTGCTTCTGCACAGGCCTTCTGCTTGACATTTTCTCCAACACCCCTGGCGTTGCGGCAGGCGCAATGACATTCATAGGACTGCTGCAGCCATACATTCTGCCCCTGTTTGTACCTAAAGAGGAGGACGGAGTGCTGCGCCCATCGCTGAAGACCTTAGGATGGGTGAAGTTCTTTACCTACACTCTGATCATCACACTCATCTATTGCCTGCTGTTCTTCTCACTGGAATCGTTCTCGTTCTTTAACCTGATGCTCTGGGGACAGTCAATACTCGGCAGCGCAGCGATAACTCTTCTCATCATCATTTCGCTTGAGAGCATCAACAAGTCATAAATGGAGTACGGATTAGAAAATAGAAAACATGTCATAGGTGGCGTAGCTACGGCTATCGTCATCATATACATCATACGCTTATTCGTACTGCAAATCATGAGCGATGACTACCGTAAGTCGGCAGACTCGAATGCTTTCTTCAAGAAAATTGAGTTCCCGTCGCGCGGTGTCATTACCGATCGCAATGGCAAACTGCTTGTTTACAACGAGCCTTCGTATGACCTCATGGTCATAATGAACGAACAGGTGGGCCATACTGATACCCTCGAGCTGTGCCGGACGTTAGGAATCACACGCGAATTCTATGAGCAACGCATGAAGGACATTAAGGACCGATCGAAGAATCCGGGCTATTCCAGATTCACACAACAGCTCTTCATGTCGCAGATTTCAGAGAAGGACTTCGCCATTTTCCAGGAGAAGATGTTCCGTTTCCCAGGCTTTTACATCCAGCGCCGTAGCGTCCGACAATACGAATACCCATACGCTGCCCACGTGTTAGGCGATGTTGCCGAGGTTTCTCCTTCTGACATAGAGTCAGACGAATACTATCAGGCAGGCGACTACATAGGCAAACTCGGCATTGAGAAGTTCTATGAGAAGCAGCTTCGAGGTGAGAAAGGAGTGCAAATCCTGCTTCGCGATGCTCACGGACGCATCAAGGGTAAATATAATAATGGTGCATACGATAGCCGACCGGTAGCAGGAAAGGACCTGACTCTGAGTATCGATATTGAACTTCAGGCACTTGGCGAGCGATTGCTGGAAGGCAAAATCGGTTCGATTGTTGCCATTGAACCATCCACAGGAGAAGTTCTCGCCATGGTTTCCTCACCAACCTACGACCCGCGTCAGATGATTGGACGCAACCGTGGAAAGAATCATCTTGCCCTACAGAAAGACGCTTGGAAACCGTTGCTCAACCGTTCCATCATGGGACAGTATCCGCCTGGTTCCACATTCAAGACCTCTCAGGCATTAACCTACCTCACCGAAGGCATCATAACGCCACAAACGGTATACCCATGCCATAGGGGATTCCAGTACAAGGGTCTTCACGTAGGTTGCCACGGCCATGGATCGCCAATCGCACTCGTAGATGCGCTCTCCACGTCTTGTAACGGTTACTTCTGCTGGGGCCTATATGGCATGATAGGAAAGAAGGCGAAATACGGCAGCGTTCAGAATGCAATGAACACCTGGAGAGACTATATGGTTTCCATGGGATTTGGCTATAAGCTGGGCATTGACCTGCCAGGCGAGAAGCGAGGACTTATCCCTAACGCCGATTTCTATGACAATGCATACAAGAGTTCGTGGAATGGTTTGACCATAATCTCTATCTCTATCGGTCAGGGTGAGGTCAATCTGACTCCTCTCCAGATAGCAAACCTCGGTGCAACGATAGCCAATCGCGGTTACTATATTGTCCCTCACGTGGTGAAAAAAGTGAAAGGCGAACCGCTTGACACCACCTTCACCCAACGACATTACACCAAAGCGTCGCGCCAAGCGTATGACTACGTCGTGGCAGGCATGCGTTCTTCCGTACTCCGCGGCACATGTAAGCACGCCAACCGAGGCGATTACGCCGTCTGTGGAAAGACAGGTACGGCTCAGAATCGCGGCCATGACCACTCCGTTTTCATGGGATTCGCCCCGATGGACAATCCGAAGATTGCCATCGCCGTATATGTTGAGAACGGTGGTTTCGGTGCAGAATACGGCGTACCTATAGGCGCTCTGATGATGGAGAAATACATCAACGGCAAGCTATCAGCATCAAGCGAGGCAAGCGCAAGTTCGTTCCAGCATCGCAGAATAGCCTACGGCACACGCGACAGATAAACAATCCACAAATATCTATAACCCTATTTAACCACGCGCCAATAGCGCGAAATGACTGTGGCACAAAAAGAATCAAACGGAAAAGGCATTATCAGTTCGCTCGACTGGTGGACTATAGGCATCTATCTCGCCCTACTGAGCTTCGGTTGGGTAAGCGTTTGCGGTGCCAGTTATTCTTACGGCGACACCAATATATTCGATCTCAGCTCACGTTCCGGCATGCAGATTATATGGATAGGCACCTCTATCTGCCTCGGATTCGTGATATTGATGATGGACGACCGATTCTTTGACACGTTCGGTTTTGTCATCTACTTCGGCATGTTGCTGCTACTCTTCGCGACGATATTCAATCCTCACGAGATAAAAGGTTCCCGATCCTGGCTCGTGATGGGCCCATTGCGATTGCAACCGGCTGAGTTTGCGAAGTTTGCGACAGCTCTTGCCGCCTCAAAACTGATGTCCACGTATGGATTTAACCTGCAACGCGCCAAGGATTTCTTCATGGCATGCGCCATAATCTTCACCCCGATGATTCTCATTGTGGGGCAGAAAGAGACGGGATCGGCATTGGTTTACTCTGCGTTTTTCCTCATGCTCTACCGCGAAGGTATGCCAGGATCGATACTGTTCACAGGCGTTGCCATGGTCGTTTACTTCGTTGTGGGCATCCGATTTGAGGAAGTCAAGTTCTGGGAAATGCCAACCTCTCTCGGCAAATACGTCGTCCTGCTGCTCGTCCACCTATTTACGATAGGCATGGTACACGTCTATTGCAAGAACAAGAAACTCGTTCGCGTCATGCTGGCAGTTGTTCTGGGCACGACACTCGTAGTGACACTCTTCTCGAAGTTTGTCATTCCGTTCGACATAGTGTGGGTGCAGCTTGCCCTGACAGCATACATTCTCGGCACGTTGCTATACAACGGTCTGCGTTTCCGTCTGAAAGAGTATTTCCTAATCTTGCTCTTCGCACTCGGTTCCGTCACCTTTTTCTATTCTTCAAGCTACGTGTTGAACAACATGATGCAGAAGCATCAGCGCGTCCGCATCAATGTATTGCTCGGTTTGGAAGAAGACCTCGCTGGTGCAGGATATAATGTTCACCAGTCGGAGATTGCCATTGGCTCAGGCGGATTGCAGGGCAAAGGATTCTTGAACGGCACCCAGACAAAGCTGAAGTACGTCCCAGAACAGGACACGGACTTTATTTTCTGTACCGTAGGTGAGGAAGAAGGATTCCTCGGAAGTGCCGGAGTGCTTTTGCTTTTCCTGGCATTGATTCTCCGACTCATACACGTCGCCGAACGACAACCATTCAAGTTCGGTCGCATTTACGGCTATTGCGTCCTGAGCATCTTCCTTTTCCACTTGTTTATTAATGTAGGAATGGTGCTCGGATTGACGCCTGTTATCGGCATTCCGCTACCGTTCTTCTCCTACGGAGGTTCATCATTATGGGGTTTCACCATACTCTTGTTCATCTTCCTCCGCATCGACGCCGGTAGAAATCTTATTCGTCAGTAGAAAAAAAAATGGCCGAAATATTGAATTTTCTTCTATCAGTTACTATATTATGCGTGTTCCCTTGTGGGGCACGCATTTATTTTTGTAAATCCCAAACGAATAGAACTATGGAAAAGAATTTAACAACTATGATGAAGAAGATGAACGTACTGGAACTGATTGAGCAGATTGTGGAACTTACAAATGACCAAGGTATCACTACCGAAATAAAGAAAGGCAAGGCGCTGCTCGTCTCTCCTGCCAAACCTTACATCAAGGAACTGATGTCGCGTCTTGGCATAGAACATGAGATGGAGGCGCTGTTCCTTGCCGTCTTTGTGGACCAGTGCAACGATAGTCGCATCAACGTAAAGGACATTGCACGCCACTTCGACGTACGCGCCGTGAAGATTCTTTCGCTTGCCGAGCACATAGACAGCCTTGTACATCGTGGCATCATCATGCGTAAGAAAGACTCTGACGGCGACATCACCTACCGTGTACCCAACAAGACGATAGAGTGTCTGCGCAACGGTATGCTGCCAGAGCAGGAACCTATTGACAACCTCACCGCACAGGAGTTCTACGACAAGATTGACAACCTGCTGGCACGACGTGAGAACGATGAGATAGAAGACAGCGAATTCTACCTCTGCATCCATGAACTCATAGACAGTAACCCGACGCTGAGTGTGTCCGCCAACCTTCGAGCACTTGATATTAATGACGGCGACATGAAACTCTTCCTCGTACTCAGTCGCCTCTTTATCAATAACAATGATGACCGCATCTGCCGCAACGACATCAGAGACTACTTCAGTTCTCAGTCTCTCCGCCACCATGTAACAAGTCTTACCTCCGGCAGGCACATACTGATGAAGAAGAAACTCGTGGAGCACTCCTGTGAGGATGGACGCGTTGACTGTGAGTCATGGAAACTGACGGACTACTCCAAGCGTGAGGTGTTCAGCGAACTCAAGCTTAACGTTAAGAAGGAGAATCGTGCTAACCTCACTCACTATGAGGACATCACGCCAAAGACACTATATTACAACGAGAACGTGACCAAACAGGTAGAACAGTTGCAGTCACTCCTTGGCAAGGAACGAATGACTCGTGTGCAGCAACGCCTTAAAGAGAAGGGTATGCGCACAGGTTTCACCTGCCTTTTCTATGGAGGTCCAGGCACTGGCAAGACAGAGACGGCGCAGCAGTTGGCACGACTCACCGGCCGCGACATCATGCTCGTTGACGTTCCAAACATCCGCTCCAAGTGGGTTGGCGAAACAGAGAAGAACATCAAGGATGTCTTCGAACGATACAAGCGTCTTGCACAGAACAACGACATCGCCCCTATCCTACTCTTCAACGAAGCAGATGCTGTGCTCAACAAGCGTGCAGAGGGCGCAACTGGCAGTGTTGACAAAATGGAGAATGCAATGCAGAACATCATTCTTCAGGAGATGGAACAACTGGACGGCATCATGATTGCGACGACCAACCTCACCGGTTCTCTTGACGCTGCCTTTGAGCGTCGTTTCCTATACAAGATAGAGTTTGAAAAGCCAACGCCTAATGAGAGTCGCCACATCTGGAAGTCTATGCTCCCAGAACTCTCTGACGACGATGCATTTAACCTCGCAAAGTCATTCGATTTCAGTGGTGGACAGATTGAGAACATCGCCCGCAAACAACTTATCGACAACGTGCTTACGGAAAGCGACAACCTGAACATTGAAACCATAAAAGAGGCATGCAAGAGTGAAAGTCTAAGCAAACGCAAGGCTCAAAGAATCGGTTTTTGAGATGGAAATAAGAAAAGAAAAAGATAGGTGGCTTTCCCTTCGAAGGCAGGACAACATAATCATGGTATGCAAAATCACCGAGCCATATCCGTTTGACGAGTATGTGGACATAGAGGAGTGGATGTAACATAGGCTGTATTTGAAAAAAGATTTTGAAATAGATTTCTAAATAAAATCATATTTTTAAAAAGATGTCTGTGCCAAAGGCGCTTCCTAAAAGTGAATTCAACTAATCTACTTTAGCCTAAATTATTTACGTCAGGCCCAAAGGCCCAAAGGGTAGGGTGTTCAAAATCGGCATCTGACCCGAGACAGATTTTTTAGGCTGTTTTGAGTGTTTTGATGCGTTTCGCGACAAGATTCTCCATGAGATTTTCATCTCGCCAGAGTTTGATGTCTTTGATCTTTGTTCTGCATA